>JAADGR010000312.1 GCA_013152225.1 Calditrichota bacterium | reverse complement strand
TTCGGATTGTCTTTTTTGCCGGTGTAACAGTTCTCTTGCTATTTTGGCTCTTGGGCGTTTGATTATTATAACGCAAAAACTGGGAGCCTGAAGCAGCAGGAGAATAATTTCTTGTTTTCTTGGCCGGACTTTTCAATGCATTTTGATTTATCAGATTGGATTTCTTTATTTGTTGAATTTTTAATTTAAGGTTTTCCAGGGAATTTCTGTTTTGCTGGCTGATCTTGCTTTCCCTCGCACGCGTCATCACATCCGGCAGGAGAGAAGCTTTTATAATAATGATCAGTTCTTTTTCAATGGCCTCGTTTCGATTATAGCCGAAAAAATAGCGTATTCCAAAAAACCACCACGGCAGATCTTTTAAAAGTGGAATTCCTTTTCTCAAGACTGCGGTTTCCGTGGAATAGAGACCCCCGATCAACGTTTCCTCTCCATCATACAACTGAACGTAAGAATCAGCTTGCGATTTTTTGATGATTGTACTAACAACGTCCGGGTAGGCCTGGCTTCGTTCGACGTGAATTTTCAATATGATTTGAGAGCCTTTATCTTTATCCTGAAAAATAAACGGTGTAACCTGCATGATGGTGCCGGTGCTGTAAAATCGGTCTGTTATATTGCCGGCAAAGTCTCTCTGTTTTATTGAAAAGTCCTGGCCGACTTGGATGTTGCCTTCTTTTCCTTCAACAACGACGATATGTGGCTGGGCGAGGACTTTGCCGATATTCTCCGAGTCAAAAATTCGCAGCAGTGCATTGATGTCAATTCCAAAAAGTTTGTTCGGGACTTTGATGTTCAAACTGACGACATCTTCATTCAAAGAAAGTGCGCCGACTTGTTTGGCTGTCAAGTCTACTTCTCCCTGATAAAACGTGCTCCAGTCGATGCCGATTTCTTTAAGCGATGTGCGATCACCCTGGAAGAACGTCGCCTCGATTTTAACTTCGCGGCTCAGCGGGCTCAATTTTTCACTTTCGGCAAGCTTGCTCACCGGCGTTGTGCCAAAGCCGGATTGCTTTTCATTCGGAACAATGATTTCGAAAAAGTGGGCTTTTTCTACATACCAAAGTCCACGTTTGCTCAGGATCAATCCCAGCGCTTTTTGCCAGGGTGTTTGCTGAATGTCTATGCCGATGGGACCGGTGCGTTTGAGCGGATCGTGAATCGGTTTGCCTGAAAATTTTATTGAAAATTCACTCAATAAATCCATGGCAATGGAAAAGTCCAGATCACTTTTGAGAGAAACCAATTCCACTGGTGGGACGTATTCCCTTGGCAGTGAGTCCTGTGCCTGTGCGAGCGATCCGGTCACACACAACAAGACAACGTACCATAATAGTTTTTTCCGTTTCATGATTTTTTTCTCATTATTTTGAGCTGACTCCAAGAACGAGTTCGCTTTTGTTCAAACCGTCATTCATTTCGAATATCGCCTGATTGTTTGTTGAATTTATTTCGCGTAAATACCCGCCGGAGATTTTATCCCCTACACGTAATTTTTTTACTTTTCCTTCTCTTGTTTTTACCACGATTGATGTGGGTGTAACCGCCAGTATCTGGCCGAGCGAAACTCCGGTCGAAGAACTGCTCCTGCTTTTGTACGCCGATGCTGTTCTGGTGTTGGGTCTCTTTCTGGCCATCAAATTTCTGTTAGGATAAACGCTGGGTGGCGGGGCAGAATGCCTCCCCGGCAATATCTTCATCAAACGAGCCATTGGCTTTGGACTGCCGGTTTCCCGGTTAATTTCTGTTATTTTAGGCCCGTCCTCCCGATTAAAGCTTTCAACTTCGAAGGCATATTTTGCCTTTTCAGGGCTCGAATATGTGCCTTCATCGTTATTATTTGCTTCGGAAATATCTATTGATTTTACACTGTAAAAAACGGGACCATTTTCAAAGAACCATAGCAATTTGTAAATATCAACAAAATGTCCCGTTCCGTCAACTTTGTAGGTTCTTTTCAGGACTGAAGATACCGAATCCTGCTTTTCAAACGTCAGGTTGATTTCAAGAGGATTTTTGGAACGTTTGACCTCACGCAAAAGGTAATCAAACGTCTCGCCCGGAGATTCTTCCGAAGGAATGACTCCATTCTTCCCGCTGTTCAACTCGATGAGATGACTGTAATAAACTTTCAGTTGGGCCAACTGTGCTTTTGTTTTTTTAAGCTCCTCAACTCTTTGGGAAAGCTGTTTTTTTTGCGTGATCAATTTCGCCATAACCTTGCTTTGATGGTGGTTAGTATAAAAGAAACCAACACCAAGAAGGAGAGCCCAAAAAACGGCAATGATCAGAGTATTTCTTCCGGCATACGACATAGCATTACCCGGGATTAGTTTATCGTTTCATTTTTATTTTGCCCTGTTTTCTCTTTTTCCTGTGGGTTTCCTTTAGCCACCTTGCATTGAATTTGGAGATTCAGGGCATTGTTTATGTCCGATTGTGTCTCGGTTACATTTAAAATCATACTGTTATTGATTGCTCTTTCCAGTTTTGCCACTTGTTCACGTTTTGTCAGCATTGCGTCGGCGATTAATTCGTCATGTGCCTGAGATGTCATACTTTTGAGTGAAAAACGACCAATTTTGCTGTACGCATTGGAAAATGTCTCCAAAACTGGAGACCAACGGGTTGTATTTTTTACCAATGAATCCAACAACGATGTTTGTTTTTCCAGCTTGGATATGTTTGCCAAAAGGCTGTCGCTTTCACTTTCCACAGGAGCCAATTGTTGTTCTGTCATGTTCAAATAGTTGATGTCTGTTTTGGTTTTGCTGATTTGCTGAGCGTTTTTTACAAGCTGCATGGTCATAAGAAATGCGCAAATAAATACAATGATCAGCATGACTACACCATGCCAGGCAATTTTATAAACTGCTTGTTTATCCTGGATTCTGCGGGGGAGAAAGTTCATATTGTAGGGGGCAGATATTTTGTTGTCCAGAGATTTGGCGGCCAATACAATCGGAATGGTATATTCGTGTAATTTCTCTGCATTTTTTATTTCAGGAGAAACGCCGACTCTTCCTGTAGCAAATTTCTGGATGGGCACGGTGGAAAATTTTTTCATGAAAAATTCAAAAGCTCTCGAATCTTCATACTCTCCCATCAACACCACGCGACTAATGACGCCGATATTACCCGATGAAAACTCGAATAGTATTTTTGAAAAGGTTGTTTCACAAACCTTTTCACTTTTGGCTCCTTCAAGGATTGCCGGGAGAACGGTGATGATTTTTTCGCCGCGCATGAAAAAAACTTTGGTAAATGATTTGGCAAAAAACACAACCAAGTTGTTTTCTTCTTTTTCAATATTGAGCGTTTTTTTTATTTCGTGTGCCAGCGCAAATTCTATCGAGTCGATAAGTTTTACTTTTGGCGGAATGATATTCGATATGCTGCGTAGTTCAAAGAGCAATGAACTGAAAATCAGCGGGTCGTTGTGAATGAGTGCGAGAAGCGAACCGCTGTCTTGGCGCAAAAAACCAACATTTTCGAGATGCGGTTTTGTATTACTTTCCTCATAAAAGATATCCCAAATTTCTTCTTTTATTTTTTTGGAGCGGGTTTCATGGGTTGTTGGAATTGTTTTGTAAAAAACGTGGGATTCGCATAAATTGAAAGCAATGTTGGTCCCTTTCGGGCACATCTTGTTGAGGATTTCCCGGACAATGTCAAGATTGGTTTGTTCTTCCTGCAATGTCGGAGTTTCGGAATCGGGGTCAAATTCATTTGTATTCCAGGGATTATTATCAAAATCAGGGGTCTCGGGATCATCCATTTTGCCGAGTTTGTCTGCTGTCAGATTTTTGGGCTGTTCTATGGCTTCGAGCAGCTTGAATGATTCTACCTGTTCAACGATTAGCTGGTCTGCATCTCTGGACACTAGTGCAGCCCGAATCATTGCGCCGTCAATAAAAATGCCGAGGGTTTTCTTTTTCATTTTTTGATCCTAGAACTTGTGCTGTAACAGTTCTTTTATTCTGTGCTTATTATTTGCAAAATCATAAGCCGTTTGTCTTGATATTGCTCTCTGATTGTATAATTTGACTAAATCCTGTTCCAGGGTGATCATTCCCAGTTTTCCACCCTGGTTGATCATTTGATATATTTCGTGGGTATTATTGTTTCGAATGGCCGCTTTTACAGAAGATGTTACGATCAATACTTCCTTTGCCAGGGTCAGTTTTTCATCCAAAGTAGGTACCAGTTTTTGCGAAACAACAACGCGCAAAACATCGGCGAGTCTGTTTCGAATTCTTTCCTGTTCCTGCGGCGGACATTCAGCAACGATGCGGTCTATTGTTTCCACAACGGAACAGGTGTGCAGAGTGGAGAAGACTTTATGTCCGGTATCGGTGATTTCCAGACATGTCATGATGGTTTCCGGATCACGCATTTCTCCGACAACAATAATATCCGGGTCCTGGCGCAAGGCCTGGATAGCTCCGTCTTTGAATGACAAGACATCTCGTCCGACTTCTCTGTGGCGAATGATACATTTTTTTGAATGATGAACATGTTCAATCGGATCACCAATAACGACAATGTGAGCCTGGGATGTCTGATTATTGGCATCGACAATGCTGTCCATTGTTGTACTTTTCCCGGATCCTGTAATACCTGTGATGAGGACAAGCCCCTGCTTTTCGTGCACCAGGGATAGTGTTCTTTCAACGTTGGGGTGGAAACCAAATGTACGCAATGGATATATCGTATCCGAGATGGTGCGCATGTTCAAAGCCAGATAGTCCAGATCGAAATACATGGTCGCGCGCCAGCGCATCAATGTATCGTTGTGATGTATTTCGTAAGAAAAATCGGTCGCTAATTTGGTAAAGAGTTTTTTCCTTTGTGTTTCCGTGAGGAGACATTGGCATATAACATCTGCCTGATCCTGGGATATCTTTCCAAGTTCATGGCGAGGCTGCTTTCTGCCGTAAACGCGGAACCAGATACTTTCCTGTGCTGTTGGACCGCCTAACTCAATATCCGAAGCATTCTGTTGCCGCATATAGAGAAGATATTTTTCAAAATGGTTTTGCATGGCCTCCTTCTCTTCCTGGGAGAGAGCAAGTATTCTCATGCTGATAAATGCCTGGCGGTCCATCCCGGTTGCAGAATGGGGAATGTCGGCTAGCACTTTTTTGAATATCGAGTTAATCATTTTTGTCTAGATGCACTCCTGTTGGTTTGTGAATATCAAGTATTTTTATATTTCCCAATACATCGCGGTAATGCAACGAATAAAGTTTTTCGATTTTCCCCAAAGTTTTTCTCATGCGAAGAACAGCGCTCCAAATGGGTTTTAAGCGTTTTTGTAATCGTTCGTCCTGCTCCTTGATAAGCAATTCGACATTAAGCGACAGGACTGCCATAGGATTATTTAATTCATGCTGAATCGTGCGGGCCATGTTGTCAACAAGTGCTTTTCGTTCCATTTGCAAAAGTTTGTCTTGCGAAGCGACGATTTGCTGGTTTTTTTGTTTGAGTAAATGGTTCAATTTTACCAGCGTTTTGTTTTGCGCTCTCAGCGTATTTGCCAAAAATGAAGAAATGAAATAGACCAGAAAAAACAGGCATGCATAAGAAAACAGCATGCTAATATTTATTTCTGAAATATTTTTCAAATAGTCAAGCAGCCCTGCCTGGTGAAAAAGATCCTGATGATCTCCCAGAAGAAGCACGGTAAAAAGTCCCAGAAGGCTGGTAAGGCTTGCGACAAATCCTGCCATTCTGCCTATCGTGATGCTTGATGTCAAAATTGGGATTAAATAGCTCCAAATAAGCGGACTCGCTTTTCCCCCGGTAATGTAAATGGCAAAAGTAAAAATCAGCATGTCTAAAAAATTGTGTATGAACGGATAAATTCTGATGTGCTTTGAATGTTGCAGCCAAAAGCTGTACATGAAATTGAGCAGGGTGATTGCTGTCAAGATCAAAATGAACGAGAGCTTTGGAAAGGAAACATCCCTGAGCGCCATCTGAATAATGCCAATCGACAGGAAACTGATAGTGGACAACCATCGAACATGGTTCCACCATTTGAGCGTGTCTATCATATTCCCTTGCTCAGATTGTTCATTACCATCTTTAATGTGTTTGTTTTGTAGTGATCGAGTTTCCATAATTTTCAATCTGCTGATAATGATCTGTATTATTAATGAAAAGCTCTTTTCTCAGACGCTTTCATCTGAGCGAGTTCCATATAACTTCTAAAGAGCTTTTGGCTAAGATCAAGGATTATATTTGCGGAAAATCGCAACAATAATGACAATTGCTGTTCTGCAAAATAGCTCTTTAATTTATTTTTGGGGATGGTCAGCAAGTCGCAGAGCGTTTCCGCTTCAAGTGTCACCGAATCGTTTAAATCATTTTTCGTAAAAATTGTCGAGCCTCCGATCATATCTCCTTCCCGGATTTTATTGACGATTTGATTTGCAAACAGGACATTTGCCTTGCCTGATAATAAAAGAGAAATTTCTTTGTTATAGTTAATATCCATTTTAAATCCTGGCTGTAACTCCTTTTTTGTTCCCATCAAAAGAATGTTTCTGACCGCTGTTTTGGGAAAAGAACTGAAAATTCCCGGTTCAAGGTCGCTGTCTTTATCTCTTTTCTTTTTATTGTCGTCTCCGATCTTTTTTGAATTATCCTCTTCACCTAGCCACTTCCTCACTGTCTGCACAAGTTGATCTGAAAAAAAAGGTTTACTAAGGAATCCGTGTGCTCCGGCCCTGGCTGTTTCTTCAATAATGTTGGCATCACAAAAACAGGAGAATGCGACAATTCTTGTGTCCGAAGATGATCTGGCAATTTCTTTAATGATGTCCAGGCCATTAATGCCGCCCGGCAGTACCAGGTCAACGAGTGCCAGGTCGTATGGATTTTGTTTTGTTTTTTGCAAGGCTTCATCGCCATCCGCTGCTGTATCAATTTTATATCCTTTAGAACGTAGAATTTGTGAAGAAAGATTACGAATATCTTCTTCATCGTCTACAATGAGAACATTTGCCATGTCTAACTCCCGTGCAAAGTTGCTGTTTTAGTTAGATTAATATTTTGTCGCTATACTTATTGTTGATGGGAAATTGATCAAATTCGATCAAGTTGAGTAAAACTCTGCCGCAATTTTTTGGATAAACTCAAGTTAACATTCAATTGAAATCCAATGAAAATGCTGACATCATGCTTTTTGAAATAATCATTCAGCACATCTTTGGGAATGATTATTAATTGCAGCGCTTGTTCGGCCTCAATAATGATTCTGAATTGTGGATCATAATCCAATAAAAGACATTCCTCTCCAACCGCATCGCCTTCATTTAGAGTTAAAATAATTTTGTTCCTGTATTTGCATTTTGCGCGTCCCGCATTTACGATAACGACTTCACCTGTATAGTTGACAATTACTTGCTTTCCTGCCTCAACTTTAATCAACCGTCCCAATGTCAATATGTCTGCAATTATATCTCTGGGCAGCTTTTTCAGTATATGAGGTGTAAATGATTTGTTATCAGATTTTTCCGGCTTGCCTGAGGGAATGATTATTTGATCAGGCGTGAGCTCTTCCATCTTGTCTTCCGAATGCAGTGACGGATTTTCACTAGCTTTAGAATTTTTTGCTCTGATCTCCTGATTTGCCGGGGGTCCTTCTGACAGGATCATTTCTTCCGGCCTTAATTCCGGTTCAATCGGAGAATCGGTAGGAATGATGAACTCTTCTGTGCTTATTGCCGGTTTTTCAAGCAGGCTTTCTACTGAAGTGAGGAGTTTCTCCGCCAGGAGTGTCTTGGTAATAAATATATCCGCCCCGGCCCGGGTTGTTTTATCTCCAAATGCCTGGCCGCTGTAAGCGCTCGTTGCAATAACGCGCGTGTCCGGTGAAATTGTTTTAAGGCTATTGATAATGTCCATCCCATTCATTTCGCCGGGCAAAACAAGATCCACAATGGCGAGATCATATTTTGAGTTTCTTGCCTGTGTTAGTGCTTCATACCCATCCGTGGCCAATTCTACCTGATAATTTGCCGAATTCAAAGTATAGGACAAATACTTTCTGATGGCCGAGTCATCATCGACGATTAAAATTGATTTTGTAGTCATGTTAGACTCCATAGAATTGAGGGTGTTTTTTTAGTGAATACGCTTTTCTTTTCGAATTTTTTGTCAAGCGCGGATCAAATCTCATAGTACAGTCTCAGTTATTGGTTGCTCAGATTTCCAAACATCTTTTAATGGTCGGTGCAACGCTTTTAGTAGCTGTATTAATTGTTTTCCTCAATCTGTTGTTACCGCTGCAACTTCATCGAGGCTTGAAATCCCGTTGATCGCTCGTTGTCTTGCTGCAGCGCGCAGGGTTTTCATGCCGTTTTTAATGGCGCTTTCCTTGATCGCATCTTCATCGACTTCCATTGCAGAGTGCATAATAATATGCCGTATTTCCTGCGTAAACGGCAAGACCTCATGGATGGCGAGTCTTCCCGAATATCCATTGTTGCACTTGGGGCACCCTGCCGGTTCATAAAAAGTTGCTTTTTTGATTTCTTCTTTCGTAAAGCCCAGGGACAAGGGATACTCCGGATCAATATTCTCAATTGGGCGTTTGCAGATCTTGCAAAGTTTTCTCATCAGCCGCTGGGCAACAACAAGATTAATAGCATAAGCAATCAGAAACGGTTCAATGCCCATCTTATAAAGACGCGAAACTACACTCGGCGCATCGTTGGTATGCAGCGTCGAAAAAGTCAGGTGGCCGGTGTTCGCCATTTTAATGGCGATTTCAGCGGTCTTGGCATCTCTTATCTCTCCGACCATGACAATGTCGGGGTCATGTCGCAATATCGACCTTATCGCTTGATCGAAATTCATTTTATGACTGATGCGTAACTGTCTGGCGCCGGGAATATTATATTCCACCGGGTCTTCAACAGTAAGAATGTTTTTCTCCGACGTCATCACCTGGTGCAGCGCTGCAACCAGAGTTGTGCTTTTGCCGCTGCCGGTCGGCCCGGTTAAAATGACGATACCTTGCGGCTTGGTAATCGCCTTTTTGAACTCTTTTCTTGCATAATCATCCAGCCCCAACTTGCCGAGATCTGTTATGACCTTGCGGTCATCGAGCACCCGGATAACGACGCTCTCGAATTTGCGTGCTAAAGCGCTGGAAACGATCGGCAAAATGGAAACTCGGAATCGAATGATATAACCATCAATCACCCGCTGAATAAAACCGTCCTGGGCGGTCTCCCACTCGAAACGATCAACGTTTTTCGTGCGATCTTTAATGACTGCAAAAAAAGCTTCCGGCCGTGTTCCTTCCTGCCGATGCCACAGTTTAAGTTTTCCGTCGATGCGAAAATGGATTTCAGTAACTGCATCTTTATTGGGCAATATGTGAAGATCACTTGCCCCCTGGCGAACCGCCTCGATGAGAGATGCCTCAAAGAGGTTTACCAGGAGACTCTGGTTTACCGCAGCATCGAGTTCCTCTTCATCTATTTTGTTATCATCCGTTTCCTCTTCAGCGACGGACATTTCCTCGCTTGCTTCTTTCACAAAGTCGAGAAACTCGTTTTCCTTGGGAAGAACCTTGGCCAGCAGATTGTCAACATCTTCAAGTTTTGAATAGACCAACTCGTATTTGTTAATTCCGACCTGGCGAAAAAAATCTTCGATGTAGCGATTCGTCGGGTCCGGCGTGATGAACATGAGAATGTTTTTGTTCCTTTCGCTATAGCCGAAAGGAACGATTTTATTTTTGAGAAACTCTTTACGAATTTTCTGATCTAATGACTGGAGAAATCTTTGTATGAAATTGATCCATCCCTCAGAAAACGTGATCTTGCTGATATCAATAGATCGGAAAGCATATATTTTTGAGATCGCCTGAAAGATGCGATTGCGATCATAACCAAGGTCTTTTACCAGTACTTCGCCCAGACTTTTTTGACCTCCGTTTTGGGCAAGGATGTTCGCGGCCTTTTGCAAAGCCTCCCTTGAAATGACCCCGTCCTTTTCGAGCATTTCGCCAATGGCGGTCGGAAGATTTTGATCATCCTGGATCATTTACATTCCCGGTAATTTAGGTTGCATAACTGCGCTTTCCGAGGATACAATTGTAAGCAATGTCATGACAATCATGATGACCAATGCGACATAAACCTGTATCCAGTCCACAAGACTTTTCATTCTATAGGTGGTCTCTCGCTCATAATAGTTTGCAATCTGAAGGGAAACTTTTTTTAATGTTCCTGATTCCGCTCCCGTATTAAATCGGGAAAGTGCGTTTTCTGTAAAAACGTTAGATTCTTTTAGTGCATCTACAAAGCCTTTTCCATCTCTCACCATTAATGGAATTGTCACGTCCTTTATCTGCTTTTCCATGTATTTATTTCGGCACGCTTCTGATGCCGTACGAATGACTTCGATGTTTTCTCCCGAACCGCTATACAAGGAATGAAATACACGGCAAAATATTTCTATGGAACTCTTGTGCAGCAATGGTCCGATAACCGGTATTTTGATGCTCCATCTGCCGACGATTTCCTGCCCTTTCGGAGTTAACGCCAATCGAAAGAGAATGATAGGAGGAACAATAGCTAACAGCAGGATTATTGCGATATTGTTTTGCAGAAAATGACTCATTTCCAGAGAGGCCTTCGTCATTGGCGGCAATTCGGCGCCAAATTTTGCAAACATTTCCGCTGTTTTGGGAAAAATATAGCCGATGTAATACATTACGGCTCCTGCCAATACGAGCATGGTTACCGTTGGCATCATCAGAGCACTGCGCATGCTCTTTTTAAAATCGGCATCTCTTTCCAGAAATTTTGCTGTGTTTTGATATATCTCCACCATATTGCCGCTTTTGGAAGCAACGCCTAACATTTTTGCCGGAAATTTGCCGAGCATATCGGCCTGATTTCCAAAGATCTCTTCGCCATCTTTTCCCTCTTTCAAGCCTGCGTGGATTTCTTTGATAACGCGTTTCATGGCGGCGTTGCTAATATCCGCTTCAAGCAGGGCCAGTATTTCATCAAAAGGCAATTTTTCTTTTAAAAGATCGGCGGAAAGACGGATAAACGTGATGACGTCATTATTAGGCGGCTTGAAGCGAAAGTCGAACAGCTTGCGATAAACTTTGATTTCATTAAATCCCATGCGTCGAAGAACGTTCTCAAGTTCTTCCTTGGAATAAGCTTGCTGTTCCCCTTTAATCGTTTCACCACTTTTCCTTTTTACGTTATACAAAAATGTTGCTTTTCGCTGGATCGAAGTGATTGTAAAGCTGTGCTGCTTGGCAAGCATATCTATTTTTTGTTTTGCCTCGCGCAGGTTTTTTGCTTCAATATATCCAACCAGACGCTTTCTTTGAGGACTGAGGCCGTTGTATCGAAACTCTGCCATTTTCTACACTCTTTTCCACGATTCGACAAATTAAAAAAAAATACGGGCCTAATGCCTTTAGGCCCGTACCCTCTGTCTTGACTGTGTTGCTGAATGAATTATTTGTTCGTTTCTTTTAAGGCATCTTTTTTCAATAGTACGCCAAGTTATTAACGATTGTTGACTGTGATGCTGCCAGGCATTTGGGCCGATTCCGTATGCTTTGTTTGATCCTCCAATCCGGCTACCGATTAACAATAGTGGTCGCCAGACTATCCGAGAACACGGTAATTCGAACCGTACAATTTGTACCATCGCCATCGCCGTCCTGGGTGCCAAGACCCTGCAAGGTCACTGATGTCCCGTTTCCTGCTGTGGAAATGGTATACGTGCCATTATCATTGGATGCTTTGGGAGTTAACTTTGCAATTCCCGCAGAATTGGCCGTGAGGCCTGAGAAACTGTTACCTCCACCGCCAAGGCCGCTTGGTTTGACGTAGAATTGTTGCGCCCGTGAGGCGAGATTCAAAAGATCGCCTGTCACGGCTTCCAGGTTAGAAGATGCAGAAGAAGCGCTGAACATTTGAATGCCAACGACTACTGCAATACCTACAATGATTACACTCAAGACAATGAGCAAGAGCTGTTGTTGTCCCATCTTTTACCTCCGTTTGTGAAAAGTTTAAATATTTCTGTGACTGGGTTAAACACGCTTACGTTAATTCTATTTCCTCCTTTCCTTCAATTGATTGATATTAGTTGTTTTTCTGATCTCTTTTACGCAAATCCTGTTCCATAGTAGAAACAGGGCTGTTTTGCTGAACTGTTGCTGGCGTAACTTTAATGATTTCCGTAACTAACGGTTTGCGCTGGAAAGTTGTTTGCAAGAAATTTAACGGTATTTTGTCATCGATAAGTTACTATTGGAAAAAAAACGTACCAGCTATTTAGTATTCGTAAATGGATTGTTGCGACAGTCTCCCTAACGATTCACAATGGTGGTTGCCAGACTATCTGCAAACACGGTAATTCGAATCGTGCAGTTTGTGCCATCGCCATCGCCGTCCCGGGTGCCGACACCCTGCAAAGTGACTAAAGTTCTATTTCCCGCTGTGGAAATAGAGTATGTGCCGTTATCATTAGATGCGTCCGGGATGAGCTTTGCAATTCCCGCATTATCGGCTGTCAGACTGGAGAAACCGTTTCCTCCTCCAAGACTACTTGGTTTAACGTAATACTGCTGCGCGCGAGAGGCGAGATTAACAAGATCGCCTGATACAGCCTCCAGATTGGAAGTTGCAGTAGCAGCGTTGAACATTTGAATCCCTACGGTCACGGCAACACCTACAGCAATTACGCTCAAGACAATGAGTAGGAGTTGTTGTTGTCCTATTTTTTACCTCCATTCATCTGATCGATGAGTATACTTGGCCTAGTTGTCGGATAATATGCTGTTTATCGTATCCTTGTCGATTTCATATTTTTTAAGAGCTGTCTTGTATTCCTGGCGAGGCATTCCCATGAGGCGTGCAGCTTTGGTATAATCACCGTTGACTATTTTTAATATCCAGGCAATATATTTTTTTTCAAAAATTGCTTTGGCTTCGGTGTATTGTGTCAGGGGCACATTTACATGTGCTACCGGTTGTTGTGTTTTTCGATATCGTTCCGGCAATTCGGATGGCTCAATCCATTCCGTATTTGCAAAAGCAACGAGGTTTTCTATCAGATTTTCAAGTTCTCTCACATTTCCCCGCCACTTTTGTTTTTGCAGTATTTCTATCGTTTTTGGTCTCAATTTTAAATCGTGCTTGCCATAGATATGAAGAAAATGTTTTGCAAGCATCGGAATATCGTCTGTCCTTTCCCTTAATGCCGGGACTCGTATGATTATCACGTTTAAGCGATAATAAAGATCTTCACGGAAAGTCCCTTCCTCCTTCGCTTTGAAAAGATCACGGTTTGATGCGGAAACGATTCTTGCATTTGTCGTCAACGTCTTTGTGTCGCCAATGCGCCGGAATTCTTTGCTTTGTAATATACGCAATAGTTTTACCTGAAAGGATGGCGTCGTATCACCGATTTCGTCTAAAAATATGGTACCATTGTTAGCCATTTCAAAGAAACCTTTATGCCTTCGAAAAGCTCCGGTGAACGATCCCTTTTCGTGACCAAAAAGTGTGCTCTCTAAAAGTGTGTCGGGAATGCCGCCGCAATGTACGGCAAAAAAACCATTTCTCCCGCGCGGACCGTTTTCATGTATCATTCTGGCAACAATTTCTTTGCCGGTTCCGGTTTCTCCCTGTAACAAAATAGTTGAATCCAGAGGAGCCACCTTTTCTATTAATCTTTTCAGCTCTAATATTTTTTTATTCTGACCAATAAACTGAAATTTCTGCCGGGAATTCAAATTCCGGTTCCGGCTTCCCCGGTTCAAGTCCTCCTGGTGGTCGAATGTTAAGAATTTTTCTACAGTCTTTTTGAAAACTGCGATATCTGTGACCGGCTTCTCGATAAAGTCGTCAGCGCCGGATTTAACGCATGTTATCAAATCTTGCCTAGAGGACTGTCCGGCAATAATGACAAATGGCTGATTTCCTCCTGATTTGATTTCGGAGATAAGAGAAAAATCATCTCCAATTATTTCAATATCCAGGATTACGCCATCGATTGAATTCTCGTTTAGCAGATCGATGCCGTCTTGGAAATTATCTGTGAAAATGAATTGCATTTTATTTCCAAATAGATTCACGCTTAAATTCCTGGTCGTATCATCTGGCTCTATAATGAGTATTGATTTTTTCATTTGGATAATTTTCCTGAAATCTGAAACCGGAATAGCAGCGGCATCTTTATATTTTTTATTTCAATTTCCCATGATGGCGAACTCGGGTTTTATGATAAATTAAGAAAGGCAAAGGGTGTGCCTGAAAATCGATTTCAGCGAAAGAATGGAGATTGTAAATGTGAGGTTGTAAAGCACGTAAAAACAATGCTTAGAATGATTGGGGAAACAGGTGAAAAAAAGCAGAATTTGGGTATTCTTTTAAAAAGTTTGATTTTGGGTAGCAGAGACCACAGCGTTGTGGCAAGTAAATCCCATAATTATTTGCCTTTTAGATATCGATCGATTAACATCAAAGTAGTTCTTCGAACGATGGGTTCCATATCCATAGAGAGAACGCGTGCTCCTTCCGTAAGAGTCGCCAGCCAGACCAGCTTTTTAGGTTGTTTTGCGGCGGTAAAATAATTCATTTTTGCCTTTTCGGGATGTTTTGGTTTTAGCGTCGATTCGATAATTAAAAGTGGGCGGGGAGGTGTTATATCGAAAATATGACTTTTTTGTGGAGAATAGTATTTTGCAGATCCAACAGTGATGATGGCCGCCACATCCGAATCATTAGAGGCGACCTGTAAAGCGGCAATCCCGAATAATCCGTCTCCCCACAAACCGATTTTATTTGTCTTTATGTTGGGAAAAGATTTTACAGCGTGCACTGCTGCGGCGAGTTCCTGAATGTAAAGTGAATCCTGTCCCGACGCGTTCGATTGGATGAGCGGGCGCTGCATGGAGAGAACAAAATAGCCTCTGTTTGCGATTTTACGGGAAAAAACATCTCGGACGTTTTTCAGATTTTCTGCAAAAGCAATAATCAGTACAGGGTCCTGACCGCTGCCCTGAATTTGGTAGGTCGCAGCCGGAAAAGATTTTCCTTCACCTAAAGGGATCGTGATGGATTGTTGCACGACGTTTGTCGTTTTGTTTATGCTGCAACTGTAAAGAAATAAAAAAATACAAAAGAATACAATTTTGGAAAATTTCATTTTATTATCCCGGTTTTGATAATTTAGCTTGCCATCGTACGATTTTACATAACTTTTCTGCCAGTTCCTTTATATCAATTTGTGGATTGGCGTTGCAGACGATTTTTGACCATGCTCTGTAAAGATGTTCGCCACCGTGGCAGGCTCCGACAATTGAAGAGGCTGTGTCGTTATCCCGTCCATAATTTACGCCCAATTCAATTGCGAAGTTAAGATCGTTTCCCGCATATTCCACCGGCGCAACCGGAACGAAAAGCATTTCCTGCGGCGTGCAGAGGTGCGTGTCATTTTCGCCAAAAGCCTGGTGCAATGAAAAAATTAAAGTCATCGCTTCTTTGCGGCTCGTCATCCCGGACTTTTTTTGTGTTCTCTTGCAAGGCCAATGGCTTTCTCAATGCTGTTTTGGATTTCGAGCAGCGCAGGCGAGGAAGCAGTATGAATGTATTTCGCAATGCCTTTTTCCAAAGCTGCGTCAATTGTTTGCTGCCAGTTTCTTCCTCCGAGCAAGTCGGCAATCAGGGCGCCGGCGATTGCAGGGTAGAGCCAGGCATTTTTAATGTCAAAAAAATCAATGTCGCGGATATAGTGAAATGCCTCTTTCGGCCGGCCGGGAAAATAAACAGCGAACGGTAAAAGTGCAATCAGCCCCAACGGCATCTCCTCTCCGCGAACGTGGGTATCGTGATGATAGCTGCGTTTGATATTTGTCGTCGGTTTTGCGGAAATGTTGCAGCGCTGAAAAATACTGCAAAAAAATATCTTTTGCCAACTGCAATTTGGTCAGACGCGACTTTGCATTGTCGATTATAAACTGTGACATCATCAGGCGCAAGCGTGTGTCGTCGGTAAAAGTCCCGGGCAACGCATGCCGCTGATAGACGTTCCAATGATGCTGAAACCAGGGTGTATACGGGGAAAAATAATCGATTCAATTTCCTTTTTTCAAAAAATTTTGCGTCACAGTGGTCGATCGGCCTTCAACCGGGCCAGCCATAGCATCAGCAATGGCCGAAGCCATGAGCATTCCATAAATGCGGTTGCAAAAATCGGGTTGTATTCGGGAATCCGTCAAGGGGGTTTTGGTCAATGTTTTTCCGGTTTGATGCCAGTATTTTTACTCTAAATATAGAAAAAAAATATTGACATTCAATCAGAAAATTGATAGTGAGAATTTCGCTCGCTTGAAGGAGTGATGCGAAAGTCCGAAAATGTCATTGCGAGCGAAGCGAAGCAATCTGAATATCTGCTAAAGGGCTGTTTTTCAGAGATCGCTTCCCCGATAATTTGGGGTAAACTGTGGCTCCGCTCCTCGCGATGACATGTTTTTCGACTTTTTACGAATTTGTCTTTAATAATTTGCGCATGTTTTTCAAGCTGATCTCGATGGCTTCGAGAGGGGGGCGCTTTATGCGATCCTGTTCCACAATAAACCATTGCACACCCGCTTCACGCGCTGCTTTGATAATACTTTTAAAATCCACAACTCCTGTGCCGACCGGCACAAACGTGTGATCACTATCGTCCAGAAAATCCTTCATGTGCAACGACACGACGCGGCTGCCTTCTTTGCGGATCAGATTGGCGGGATTTTGCCCGCCGCGTTGCACCCACGCCACGTCGATCTCAAGTTTTAGCAAGTTGGCGTCGGTGTTTTTAAGAAGGATGTCGTAAATCGTTTCACCGTCCAGTTTTGTGAACTCGAAATTGTGATTGTGGTAGAGGAGCTGCATTCCCGCGTCATTTACTTTTGCGCCTATTTTGTTCATTTCTGCCGCGAATTCTTTAATGCCGTCCGCGTCGCTTTCACGCCATTTGCCGGGCATGGACGGTACGACGATGTTTTTATTACCGATGCCGAGATTAAAGGCGATTCTTTCTTCGGTATTGGCTTGCATACCTTCAAACCCCTCGTGTGTTCCCGCGATTTGCAGCCCGGTATTTTTCAACAACTGTTTGACTTCTTTTGCCGACAAACCGCCGTATCCTGCAAATTCCACCGCATCATAGCCGATTTTGGCTACTTTTTCCACAGTACCTCTAAAATCATTTTTTGCCAGATCCCGGACGGTATAGAGTTGCAGCGCAACCGGCGTTTGTTTCGTTCCGCCGGAGCATTGCAGCGCGCCGGCGCTCAGGCTCATCGCCGCTCCTGCGGCTGCCATTTGTATGGCAAAATTGCGTCGAGTGATTTTGTTGCTGTTCATAGCGTTCTCCTTTTTAGTAAGTTTTGATTCGGTTTAAAAAGATTTGCATATTTGCAAAAGTTCAGTCGGATTATGGATCAGGAAATCGGGTTTGTATTCCAAAAGACGGCTCGCCGAGTTAAATCCCCAGCTTACGGCAGCGATTTTAATCCCGGCCTTTTTGCTTGCTTCAATATCACGTATTTCATCGCCAATATAGAGGGCATCCTTTTTGTCGATTTTGTCATGCTTTAGCAGAGTTTTTATCTGGTAAGACTTGCCCAGAATCCGGTTGTAGGAGATGATGAAATCAAATACTCTGATCTCGTGTTGTTCCAGGAATCGTGTCACATTTTTTTTTGAATTTGAAGTAATGATGCCCATTTTGTATCCAAGTTTGCTGATTTCAATGAGAATTTCCCGCAAGCCTTTTATGGGTTGGAGTTGATCAATTTCTTTGTATAATTCCTGGTGCGCGCGGGTGATGATGAGCGGCAGCTTGACAACCGGCACACCCAGGTGCCTGATAATTTCCTGAACTGTTTTTCCTTTCATTGCTTCCATCTCTTCGCTCAGCAATTCTTTAAAATTGAACTCTTTTGCTAAACGATTGACTATGGAATGTGCGAATTTAAAGGTGTCTGCAATTGTACCATCCAGGTCAAAAATTAAAATTTTCATTGGATTCCGTTCTGTCGAATATTATGTGCAGGTTAATCTTACTCATGTGCTTTTGTTCCCGCTTCCGTTACCTTCTCTTCCAGGGGATGCATTGTAATACCGGTAAAACCATAAAAGATCGAAATGAGCGGATTGATCAGATTCAAAAACGCAAACGGCAAATAGGCCAGCGGATAAACGCCCAATGTTGCCCACATATAAGCGCCGCCGGTATTCCACGGGACCAGGGAAGAACTGAGCGTGCCGCCATCTTCCAGGCATCGTGACAGGTTTTTGGGCGCCAGGCCGGCTTTTTTAAAGGCCTCCCGGTACATCCGCCCCGGCACGACGATGGAGAGATATTGATCGGGTGCAATGATATTCATCGTGATGCACGTTGTAACCGTGGAAAGAACCAGCAAACCTGTTGTGCGGGCAAGTTTTAAAATCGCTCCTGCAAGTACCGAAAGCATGCCGGTTACTTCCATTGCGCCGCCGAAAGAAAGCGCGCACATGATCAGCGCCACGGTGGAAAGCATGCTTTCCATGCCGCCGCGTGACAGCAGTGTATCCACGGCTTCGACACCGGTTTTGGAGACATAACCGTTTTGCGCGACATCCACCATCACGCGCATGGGTACATGCTGGATTGTGATGCCCAATATCCCGCCGAGAAGCGCACCGCCCAGCAGCGCGGGCAAAGCCGGAATGCGAAAGATTACCATGGCAATGACCAGCAGCGGCGGGACCAAAAGTATGAGGGTAATCTCAAAATGTGTTTGAATTGTGGATAGAATTTGTTGAATTTTTTCCAGTTGCAAGTCGTTATGTCCGTATCGCAAACCGAGAATAGTGTAGAGAATGAGCGCAATGAGCAGGCTCGGTCCGGTCGTGTACACCATGTGGCGGATGTGCGTGAACATATCCGTTCCGGCTACGGCCGGCGCCAGATTGGTTGTATCCGAAAGAGGAGACATTTTATCGCCAAAATAAGATCCTGAAATAATGGCACCCGCTACCATCGGCAGAGGAATACCGAGACCCTGGCCGACGCCGATCAGGGCGATGCCGACGGTTCCGGCAGTGGACCACGAACTGCCGGTTGCCAGCGAAACCAGTGAACAGATCAGCGCGGTGGCCACCAGAAAAATCGACGGCGAAAGAATTTGCAGGCCATAATAAATCATCGTCGGTACGATGCCGCTGACAATCCACGTGCCGATCAGGATGCCGACGACCATCAAAATAAGAACGGCTTGCAAGGCAATGACAATGCCGTTAATGATGCCCTTTTCGATCTCGCGCCAGGAATAGCCCAACGCCATTCCCATAAGCGCCGCAACGACTGTCCCGCCGATCAATGGGATATGCGGGCTGCCGTGAAAAATAAGAACATTGATTCCCAGGAATACGATCATCACCAGGACGGGGATAAGAGATTGTAACAGATTTGCCGGACGCGGAAAGTCCTTCGTCATAAAAAAAACCTTTGTGATTCATGGGTCATTCATGGGAATGATTATCAGATTCGGCTTATTCTAATAAAATTAAATCAAAAAGCAAAGCGGTTTTTCCACAAGTAAAAGTTGCTTTTTAGTAAGGGATTTGATAAGTTTGCATGATTACCTGCCTGTCGGATTGTTCAAGTATTGAAAGGCCGTTTCAATGAAATTCGATTTTGATGACAATGAACTGAAAAAAAATGAAGCAAGTTTTCCCCATTTTGCCAGGTCGGGACGGGCCCAGAAGGGCGATCTTGTTGTTGAGGGGGAACATCGGGAAAAGGGCGGAGTGAGCGTTGAAATTGAAAGCTCCGTCAAAGCACTGTTTGGTGCGCGTATCGAGGATGTTGTTAGGGATTCTCTGCGAACTTTGAGCGCGGGGGACGTACATTTCAAAATCAAGGATAACGGCGCGCTGGATCATGTTATTATGGCGCGGGTGGAAACTGTGGCGCGGCAGTTATGGGCCATTCCTGAGCCGGGAGTTCTGCCGCAGGCGCGGGCGAAAATTTCGTCGTCGAAAAGAGACAGGCCGCGCCGTACACGCTTGTACCTTCCCGGTAATAATCCCGATATAATGCTCAATGCCGGCCTCTTCGGTGCGGATTGTATTATTCTTGATCTTGAAGATTCTGTAGCGCAAAACGACAAATGGCCGGCGCGTATCCTGGTGAGGAACTCTCTGCTCGCTGTTGATTTTGGTTCCTCAGAAAAAATCGTTCGTGTCAATCCGCTCACCACAGCAAATTTTGCCATTGATCTGGAAATTGTTGTCCCCGCTGCACCGGATGTGCTTTTAATTCCCAAATGTGAAAATGCCGAGGATTTGCAGGCGGTAGAGCAAATGCTCATCTTTTATGAAAAGCGTGCTGAATTAACAACCGAAATTATGTTAATGCCGCTGATAGAGACTGCAAAAGGTGTTTTGAATGCTGCAGAGATCGCAACGGCAAGTGTGCGAAATGTGGCATTGTGTTTTGGTGCAGAAGATTTTACTGCCGATATCGGTGCGGAAAGAACGGCGGAAGGCAAAGAAAGTTTTGTCGCCAGGAATCTGATTTTGCTGGCAGCAAAAGCCGCAGGGCTGCAAGCGCTCGACACTGTTTATTCTGATGTCGAAGACATGGATGGATTGATTGCAAGCACCTGCGAGGCAATGGCCCTGGGCTTTGACGGCAAGGGCGTCATCCATCCCGGGCAGGTCGAACCCATTCACAGGGTCTTTGCACCCACGCAGCAACAGGTTGACTATGCCGGAAAGGTTATCGCAGCCATTGAGGAGGCAGAGAAAAATGGAATGGGCGTGGCGACATTGGGGACTAAAATGATCGATGCCCCGGTTGTAGCGCGGGCAAAACGAATCTTGGCCCTTGCTGAGGGCGATATATTTAAGAATCCTCCGCAGATCACACGGGAAAATAAATGAGATGTTCAGATTTTTTAGGGCGTAAGTAAGGGTAATAATATGGAATTTATTAAAAATGCCGTTGGCCGTTTGGTGCCGACTGAAATAAACGGACGAGAATTGAAGCCATTCATGGGGGCTCATGCGGATCAGGGCGGCGGTGAAAAGTACGGCGGTAAAGTCCCTGCCGCAGCAAAATTTAACAACAAGCTTTTGGATAATCTCGATGCCGCGATAGACGCGTGTGAAATCAGGGATGGCATGACTATTTCTTTCCATCATCATCTCCGAAATGGAGATTTTCTCATTAATATGGTGATGGAGAAACTGGCGCAACGCGGCCTGAAGAATCTGGTGCTTGCGCCATCCGCGTTGTTCCCTGTTCATGAAAAACTGGTCGAATACATTGCCGATGGTGTGATTGCAAATATCGAAGGTTCGATGAACGGGCCGGTGGGGCGGGCGTGTTCCCAGGGAAAATTAAAAGGCGCTGCCGTTTTGCGTTCCCATGGCGGTCGTTACCGCGCCATTCAGGATGGCGATTTGCATATCGACGTCGCATTTATCGCAGCCCCGTGTGCCGACCCGCACGGAAATGCCAACGGCGTGAACGGCAAATCAGCCTGCGGACCGCTGGGTTTCGCTCTGGCCGATTCCTTGTGGGCAGACAAAGTCGTCGTTGTTACCGATCACCTCGTTCCTTTTCCCTGTCATCCCTGGAGCATCGAGGGCGGCAACGTCGATTATGTTGTTCAGGTAGAATCGATCGGAGATGCTGCGCAAATTGTTTCCGGAACGACGCGCATCACACGCAGTCCGACGCGGCTGTTAATTGCCCGGTATGCCGCTCTATTTGTCGCGGACAGCGGCATCATGAGTGAACCTCATTTTTCTTTTCAGGCCGGAGCCGGAGGTATCTCTCTCGCATTTGTAAAATATATGAGCGATTTAATGCATGAAGAGAAAGTTACTGCTGATTTTATTCGCGGCGGTTCGACAAAGTTTATGGTTGATATGCTCAGAGACGGACTGACGAAATTTATTCTCGACGGACAGAGTTTCGATCTTGATGGCGTTCGCTCTCTTCGCGACAATCCCGCCCATATCGAAACGAATCCCTTTGTTTCTTACAATTATCACACCAAGGGATGTTTCGCGCAAATGGTCAAAGTGGCTGTGCTTGGTGCAACGGAAGTGGATGTGAATTTCAACGTCAATGTGAATACCCATTCCGACGGTTGGCTGCTGCACGGCATTGGTGGTTTCGCCGATGCTGCCGACGCTCGTGTCACAATGATCACCGCGCCGCTGGTGCGCAATCGACTGCCGATCATCGTCGATGAAGTAACGACTGTTACAACGCCCGGAGAAACAGTAGATGTGATTGTTACCGAGCGGGGAATCGCGATAAATCCGCAAAGAGATGATCTTTTGCAAAGAATGAAAGGCAGCAATTTGCCTGTTAAGACAATTGGCGAATTGCATGACATTGCCATCGATATGACGGGTATTCCCCAAAAACCCGAATTTGATGAACGCGTTGTCGCACTGATTGAATATCGCGACGGTACGGTTATCGACGTGGTGCGGCAGCTTTTACAGCAGGATTAGACTTTTTAATAAAACTTGCTTCAGCATGTTCTTCTTGCGGTTTGGCTAACAAACGATCACCGTATTTCTTTTGCAATTCAATGTAATATTCAACGATTTTTTTCGGATCGTGATTAAATTTTTTAGAAATTTGATGCCTCGTTTTTCTTATTTGATCGATTGTAAAATCATAATCTGACATTTTATTATTCTCCAAGTAATTCGAGAGGGGTAACTAATAATGGCACAAATAAGCCCAACATCACATTAACGTGCCTGATATGATTAAATTTATTTGCGTTTGCAAGATGTTTACAATTCCATGTGAGGAGAAAATCACATTTATGATATGAAGCAAGAGCAAGGTGTAGAGCGTCTCCCACAGGATCTTTGGGCATAACTTTATGCCGGATATAAGCTTGAACAATTTCCATTACATCGTATTCCACAGGTACAAGAGGCAGTTGACTTATTAAGCTTAATACTTTCGTTTTTTTGGGGTATTCGGCAGAATTGATTTCATCTATTACGGCAGGACT
>JAADGR010000077.1 GCA_013152225.1 Calditrichota bacterium | reverse complement strand
ACTCCAGCAATTTTACCGGTTGTTCCTGCCCAAACATTAGTATGAGCAATAAAGACAACCAGCAAAGCTGCAGCAAGAAAACAGAACAATTTAATGTGCTTTTTGAAATTTGTCATAATTTCCTCCCTTTTTATAAAACACTTTTTCATGATCTCGCGATCATTGCACATAAAAAGTGTTTCTACCCAAAGGATTATTAGCGTAAATAATTGATAGCAATTTAATTTTCAAACTCGTTAGCACAACCAGAGAAATATTCTCATTAACAAGTGCTTGTCCTATTGGATCGTATCACCTCCTTTTCCGTTTTTCCCGATGCAAAAAAGGCTAGTTAATTTGTAGTACCATAAAATCTCCTTTTCAAATTTATTCGACTGACTATCTAATGAGATACTATTTCAATTCTTGTGATCGCCAATTTTCATTTTTAATCTCTTCAGGAACAGTCGAATGTACAAGAGTATAAATCTCCTCCTGGTTCCTGTCCACAAATACAAAAACGTGCTGTCCTCCGGCAGTAAAATAGCGCCAAAGAATATAAGGTTTTATGCCGATTTCCATAACATGTCGTTCAATATCGTCCGGCTGACCATAAATGATGAATACCCGCCCCATATCGGAATTCATTCCGCCATCTTTACCTTTAAAATGCTTATTCGCATAATCGATGCGGCTGAAATAATCTTGCATATATTCATTTTCAGAAGTTTCAGGAGTGGGGTCTTTAGAACGCCAAAAATTCAGGAGAAATCTTTCTTTGCCTTCGGGTGAGAGCTGATCGTAAATTTTAAGCTCGGAGGGTTTGGCAAGATATTTAATTTGATCCCGGTACTTTTTAACATCTGCCGCTGTCATCGGTAAACGAGTCGCCGTCCTCTTTAAAGGTGTGGGTGAATCGACCCAAAAGTAACTTTGAGCGGTAGAAGATTGTCCCGAGGCTGGGTCTGTTGTGGTGACACTCAAAAGATGTTTCCCTGCTTCCAAACCGCGAATATCCAAAGTCTGCATTTTAATGCACGATGTGCCGGGTTTTTTAATGGATTGAGCCGGAACCACAATCAGCGAATCGCCGGTGGAATCCGTTATTGCGTATTCGCACTGGAATTCATTGTTGACCGAATCGGGGGGAAGAAGGTTATAAACTTCAAAATAGAAAGGAAGAACAGAATTGTGATAGCGATAGCGCCTGGATGGATTGGGAACGACAGACAGGCCACCTTTATCGAACACCTTGTTCGTTTGCGTGTTTGAAATCGAGGTGGCGAATTGAATTGAACTGGTTTGAATGCAATTTCCGAAAGAAGGCACAACCAGTTCCAGGCTGTCATTACTAAATGTTTTAGTCTGATTATCTTTTAAAGAGGTGTATAACGTATATGTTCCCGGACCCAGGGGAAAGATCAGTTTATCTATTGCACCACGGCTTTCATCCGTCGCTTCCTGCAGCGATTTTATCGCAACAGTCCGACGGGTGGAATCCTTTCGTACCGAATTATTTTTTGAATCCCTAACTTTGATGGAAAAAGTATAAGAAGCAAGATATTTCCCGGAGTCCTGATTAAATGACAGTTCGGTTAAGGCAATAGAATAATAAACTTCAACACTGGTCATGCTGTCATTAATTTTATAAAAAGCAGTATCCACCCAATAACGGGGTGAGTGCTTTTCCTGGAAAGGCAGGCTATTATTGGATTGTGAAAAAACTGTGCAGATGGAAAGGAAAAGAAAAAACACACAAATACTCATTTTTGGTGTTGCTGAGTTCATCATACTCCAAATTTAGGCAAAGATGTCGAACCGACCAAAAACAGACTGCAAATTTTTAATATCCCCTTAAACCGATTTAGGTGAATCGATCCTTTATCAACACCTTAATTTTAACAGATTTATTTCTAAATGTCAAGTGTTATTTGATTTTTTTTTATATTTATGATATTGAAGTTGTTAAGAGTTTTGAAAAAAACACTTGATATTTAGTTTAGTTGCGGATCAGCTAGTCTGCAGATATATTGAGGGTCTGATTACTTTGGGTTACGACAGGCACAGTCCTTCCATGGACAAACATGCGAGCAAACGGGACAAAAAGGGCATGTCTTTCTTATTTGAGAAACCCGTAAAAAGTCCCAAAATGTCATTGCGAGCGAAGCGAAGCAATCTGAATGTCGGCTAAAGTGCAGTTTTTTAAAGATCACTGCCCCGATAATTCGGGGTAAACTGTTGCTCCGCTCCTCGCGATGACATGCTTTTCGACTTTTTACGAATTACTCATCTTCAAGGCCTTAACTGTTCGAGCATCCTGATAATCTGTTGCCGATATTGCAGTAATTTTTTGTAATCCGGGTCATAATCAATCAACATCCGGTTGTTGGATTCAACACGTTCTTGTTTTGCGGTTATTTCGGCAACTGCGCTTTCCAACAGCCTGTTCGCTCGCTCCTTTTCGACTCCATTTTTCGCAGCCTTTATTTCCTCTCGCAGCAAAGTTAACATGTTGAAATCTTCGACACCATCCCGATAGGCTTCCCAGCGCCGCGATGGGACAACGGTTTGGCCATCCTCATAAACAATGCTATAGGAAACATGAAACTGATTGGGCTGCTTTGTGGGCCAAATATTTCCATAATTGTAGGTCCAAATTCCACTGCCGGTGAGACCGTATCGAAAAGCAAGCCACGGTTGCATCCGGTAGAGGCCGAGCGGTTTCAGCAATTTAGTTGCCTCGGGCGCTTCATAAGTCCAGACTTGCGCGCCGGTTTTTTTATAAAAATTGAGGAGAATTTTATCTTTACGTTTAAGCAAGTCGATCTGCGGCGTCCAAATATCCACGTAGGGAACAAGATCGGCTGAATTTTCCGGTGTCGGCATTCCGGCAGGATCGCAGTAAATTTGTACGTTTGCATCAGCTTCTTTGGCGAGTTTGGCGCAATCGTAAAGGACGTGCACGTTTTCCATGCCTGTAAGCCAGGGCTCGTCCACAGGGTAAAGTGCAAAATCCTTGTAATCAAAACCCAGTTTTTTAAGATGGGCAATATAATTTTTCAAACCGGCGACATAAGCTTTTTCCCAGGGTTTGCTCCACATCGGCACGTTTTTCGGCCCGCGAACCGAGTACTGAAATGATGAAACGAGAACAATGCCTTTTCCACGAAACATGCGCATCCAGGCATCGTGCCGCGACCAATCCACATTGCCTGTCAATTTCCCATTCCCATCGAACCGCTGCAAAGGAGCCGAGGTGCCGAAAACAGTTGTGAGGTGATCGAGCAAGTCCTGAAACCGCTTTTGGGTCAGCGCATCGTCCGGTGAAGCCCCAAGATGGGCCCAGGTATAAAAACTGAACCGGCTCTTTTCCGGCAATGCCACCGAAGAAACGCGCAAATTAAGAGGAATGTTCTGTTGTGGATTTTCCACACCAAGAGCATAAATGACGAGATTCGCTTTGCACAGGCCGGGGCTCAGCCCTTTGGTTCGAAAAGTCAACCACAACTGGCGGCTTTCACCGGCAGGAACGATAACGATTTGCGCTTCATTCAGTTTCGGCAAGGCATCCGTCACAACGGTATTTTCTGTCGTTCCGACAGAAATGCCTTCACGAAATGTGACAACATCTTTTTTCCGACATTTCACACCAGCCGGGTCCTGCCATTCGGGTGGCCTGATTTTCAGATAGAGCGCTCTCGCGGAAAGATTGGTGAGATAAACAGCTCGCGTTTCGGTTTCGTTTCCCAGTGCTGTTACATTCACAATAGTATTACGCAAATCTTTTTGAGGATAGATTTTGTACGGCGGGACATCATCCCAGGGATTGGGATCCTCCCATGCGACAAATGGTGCTTTGTTACCGGCGCGCCGCTGTCGTGTTAAAAAGTCCAGGAGGAGCAACGAGCGCTCGATGGCATGACGCTTTTTTTCAACTTTATGAATAACAGCTCGCTTCTCATTTTCCGGCAGCGCCGAAAAATCATTTACTTTGCTTCGCAAAAAGTTCGCTTCTGCCTCGATTGTCATTCTTAAAAAATCGAACAGTTCCGGATCGGATAAAGCTGGTGAACTAGGGGATGCAGACAGAGTATTTAACTGCGCCTTCTTTTGCTGCAGGAAAGCAAAGTCGCCGTCCAGGTTTTTCGCGCTCACACTGTGTTGCCAATGCGTCAACGTCTTTCCCGTCTGCCGGTTTATCAGGCAAAGATGCAATTCCTGATCATCCACTCCATCGATGGAAAAATTTGCTTTTATTTTCTCAGTCCCCGCATCAATGAAATTCAGAGTTGTGGCTGCTTTATTCTCAGGAGTTTCAATTCGTGTTTGCAGCAACAGCGGTGCATTCTCCAGGCCTTTGCCGACAGGAATTGCCAAAGAGTTTTCACCCAGCACGGCTGAAATCGGACTTTGAATTTCAGGCTTTTTCTTGTGCAGATTAAAGGCCTGCTTTTTCAGCCTTTTCGGTTTTACATAGCCGCTGCAGCGAGAATCCCCGCGCCAGGTCGCCCACAGGATGTTATTTTTCCTGCTTTTCTTTTTCGCTTCAAACTGAATGAGTTGACCGGGGTTTTGCGTCATCCAGTACAATTCGAGTTTGCCGTCGCCATCCAGGTCGCCCACCGTTGGCGAGCAGTTTCCGCCGCCTTTTTGCATGATCGTTTGCACCAACTCGCCGTCAGTGTTCAGGATGAGAATTTTGTCGCCCTCCCGAATACCTTCAATGAGTTCCACCTTCCCGTCGCCATCCAGATCGGCAATGGCCGGCGGATAGAACATACCGTGGCCGGTGAAGGTCCGACTCCATTTGCGCTTTCCCGACGGATCGATACGGTACATGCTGGTGGATTTATCAATCACAAAAATATCCAGCGTGCCATCTTTGTCAATATCCGCAACCGCCAGCGGCCCGTAGCCGTGCATCGTTGTGGGAGATTCCCAAAGCACTTTGCCTTTCATTCCATCAATAGCGATGACGGCGGGGTTGGCGCAGACTTCACTGCGGGTAATCAAAATCTCCATG
>JAADGR010000308.1 GCA_013152225.1 Calditrichota bacterium | reverse complement strand
TTTTTAGGGTTTGGTCTTGTCCTTTTTATTATCTATAAATTTACAAGAATTTCATTGCTTGGTTTTATTATCTCTTTTATGATATTTTACATCATTTTACAATATTACGAAATTAAACTGGTGAATAAACAAATGCAAAATTTAAAGGCAGCGAATAATGCTTCCTGAAGTTGCTGCAAAAGCTGTTGAACAAACTGCTGCCCAAGCAGGCGCAGAACCGGGCGGCGGCTCTGAATTCATTATGCATCATATTCTGGCGCAACCTGTCATCAAATTGCCCACTATTTGGGGAATCGATTTAACAATTACTAACCATATCATTATGATGTGGATTGCTTCGGCACTTTTAATTTTTGTTTTTACACTGGCTTTTCGTAAAAAAAATAAAGTTCCACACGGATGGGGCAATATGCTCGAATCCATTGTCGTGTTTTTAAGGGATGATATCCTGATTCCCAACCTCGGCGATGAAGGGTGGAAATATGCACCTTATTTGTTTACAGCCTTTTTTTTCATTCTCGTATGCAATCTACTCGGGCTTGTACCTGGTGCCACAGCGGCAACGGGAGACATCGGTGTCACTACGACCCTTGCATTAATGACATTTTTTATTGGCCAATATGCTGGAATTGCAAAGCATGGTTTGTTTGGATATTTTAAACATTTTATCCCACCTGGACTGCCGGCTTTTATTATACCCATCATGGTGCCGGTTGAAGTGATGAGCCTCCTCTCCAGGCACATTGCTTTGGCCATTCGACTTTTTGCCAATATGATGGGAGGACATATATCGATTCTTGCAATAATGAGCTTCATTTTTATCTTTAAAAGTTGGATCGTCGCCCCCTTTCCCTTTTTGCTTGTTCTTTTCAGTGCGCTGCTTGAGGTACTTATTTCACTCATTCAAGCTTATGTTTTTACTATTTTATCGGCGGTATTTATAGGACTCGCCATAGAAGAAGAGCAATAGAAAACCAGATAGAAATCGGCAGACGAATAAATTCATTAAATTCAATACAAATTTGTAGTTTTTGAAAAAGGAGAAAACAAATGGACCCAACAGGAATGGCATTTTTGGGAGCCGGAATTGGTTTAGCAGGTGTAACAATTGGAGTCGGACTTGGCATTGGAAAATTAGCAAGCGGTGCTGCGATGGGAATAGCAAGACAACCTGAAGCAGCCGGCGAAATTCGCGGCGTAATGATCATTACTGCCGCAATGATCGAGGGTGTCGCCCTCTTGTCCGCTGCTATTTGCTTTTTATTAAGTATCAAATAAAAACTCTGAGTAAAACATGGAACTCATGACCCCCGAAGGCGGGACATTATTCTGGACCGCCTTGACATTTCTCGCCTTGTTAGTTATCCTTCGCAAGGTTGCCTGGCATCCTATCCTCCACATGTTGGAGGAGCGTGAAAACCGGATCAAGGAATCACTGGATAAAGCTGAGAAGGCGCGAATCGAAGCTGAAAAAACTTTGGCTGAACAAGCTCAAATCATAAAAGCCGCGCAAAAAACCGCGCAGGAAATTATTGTCAAAAGTCAAAAATCGGCTGAATCGGTAAAAGAAGACATTGTCAAGCAGGCACATTTTGAAGCAGAAAAAATGATCCAAAAAGCAAAACGGGACATTGAATTAAGCCGCGATAAAGCAATGGAAGATATCCAGGAGCTTGCTGTTAATCTGTCTATGACAGCAACGGAAAAACTGATTGGCCGCTCCCTGGAAGAAAAAGATCACAAAAAGATTATCAGCGAGTCATTATCAAAACTTGAGGATATGAATTGAGACTTGTACCATTTGCAAAACGGTATGCTCGCGCATTATTAAAGTCGGCTGAGGAAAGAGGAAAGATTGAAGAAGTTTTTCAGGAGATTAACTTTTTTTCCAAACTTTTTCAGGAAAACAGCCGCCTTCGGGCTTATTTAATCACGCCCGAAGTCGATAAACGAGCTAAAATGAAAATTGTTTCCGATCTTTTGCAAAACAAAACTTCAGATTTGTTTCTGAATTTCATCCGCCTGCTTATTTTAAAAAACAGGCAGGTTTATTTTATTGAAATTGCACAGCAGTTTACGCAGCTTTACAATCAGAAAATGCATCGCGTCAAGGCGAAAATAATCAGCGTCATCCCTCTGGGCGATGAGATACTCACCGAAATAAAACGATACCTGTCAGCCTCTCTAAAGGCCGATATTATGCTCGAAAACAGGATAGATGCGGATATTTTGGGCGGGTTCATCATCGACATAGAAGGAAAAGCAATCGATGCAAGTTTGCGACAGCAACTGAATGATTTGAGAGCACGTTTAATGAAAAAGGTAATTGCCGCGTAATTTTCACTTTTCGTCCTAACCCGCACAAGCCCCGCATACGGAACAGCCGGAGACATGAGTTGGATTGGCATTGTTCAGTTGGCGGTATGGGCTAGTCTACAATATCTGCTTTTTTCATTCAGAGAACAACAAACAGGGACTAGAACGGTCGGCTCCATGCCGACCGTTTTTTTCTCCATCCGCCATGCCGGGAATAAATAAAAAAAGGAGGGCAAAAGCCCTCCTCTGAAAATTAAACTCCGGTAAACTTACAGTTTCGGTAATGCTGTCATCGTAAAAACCATCACGAACAAAGCAACTGTCTCGATGACCCCGAGAACCATGATATAGTTCCCAAACCCTTTACCGGTTTCCGCCAGAGCATCGGCTGCTTTGGCGCCCGCCTTCCCTTGCATGTAAGCTGACATGCCGATGGCAACTCCTGCAAACAATCCGATGAGAAGTTGATACAAATAAGTTTCCGGCGGCAAGTTCGCGCTTTGAATAGCATTGCGCAAAATCATACCATAAATCGTCTGCGACAGCGGTGCACCAACAAAGGCAATGAGGATAAACGGCGCGGCTTTATTCTGCGCAAATGCGCGCTTCCATGCACCTACAGCCGCCATTCCGGCAACGCCTGTACCCAGGGCTGATCCAATTGCCGACAGCGCCAAAGAAATACTCATATCACCCAATCCTGAAATCATAACTTTCTCCCTTCAGTAGAAAACTCGTTTTTTATTCTATTCACATTAACTTCTTTAAACCGATTTATTCTTTAAACGGCTCGTAAGGTTTTCCCGACCACTGCATGCCGATTTGGCCTGAAAATTCGAGCATATTCAAACGAACGCCATGCACTATCACAGCCAACATCCCCAATATTATATTGAGCGTATGTCCCAGCACAAGTATAAGGGCTGCTGAAATTCCGGCAACAACAGAGCCGATGCCATTTCCCAATGCCATATTGTTAAAGCTGGTAGCGACGACAACCGTGGCATAGCCAACGGCAAACAGACGCAAATAAGAGACAACATCTGAAAACGAACTAATGATATCCAGCGGCAAATTACCCAGGGATAAAAGAATCCCTTTGAGAATGTTCTTTTGAAAATTAGCAAAAATTACCACTAGGGCAGATCCAGTGATGAACAACCAAGACGTAAGGCCTGGCAGATCTTTTCCCAGCACAAGATTTCCGGCGACAAAGAACAAACCCCATAAAATAAAAATCCAGCCGATTTCTGCAATTGCTGTTGGGGATTTGATTTTTTGCGCCGCGGCCAGCGCCCTGGCAACAGAAAGATGAATGGCGCCGATGATAAAAGTCAGGTACATTAGAAATACCTGGTTGTCAGATGCAAAACTGTCAATTTTGCCAATAATGAACATATTGAAAAACGGCAGCCGGGCAATGCTTTCAGCGCCGAACCAGGTGCCGGTAATAATTCCCCAGATAATCGTCGTTCCGCTTAACACATACATTAAAAAGAAAGGCTCGCGCGGTGCATTTTTTTTCTTGTGTGCAAAAAACATGGTGGCGAGCAAAAAGACCAATCCGTATCCCGCATCACCAATGAGGATGGCAAAAAAGACGCTAAAGAAAAACAAAAACACAAAGCTGACATCCTGTTCGTCATACCCCGGCAAAGTGCCCATAAAATCGAATAACGGCTTGATAATTCGGATCGGCTTTGGATTGCTCGTCAAAGTGGGAACATCAGCAGGGTCATCAGGGTCGTCGATGACATACGCCAAACCGTTCTCGTTTGCCATGTTCTCAAGTTCGGCCACAGAATCAACCGGACAAAATCCTTGCATGTAGGCGATTTCTTCCATATCGCCCATGCCGTCGCGGACCTGACTCAGTTCGAGGCGTTTTTGCAAACGGACGAGATAGTCGTTCAAAACAGGAGAAACGTTTGACAACCCGGCCAGCTCGTGCGAAACCCGTTCAATTTCCGTCCGCACCTGAGACATTTGTGCATCCAGTTCGGATAATTCGACAGGCGGACAAAGCTCCTCTTTGAGATCCAGGTGTTCCTCCGGTGAATCGGAAAACAGCGCAAAATGTACAGTGTTTTGTTTTTCTCTTACCAGATGAATGTTTTTTTCGGGATCAACCTTTTTAAATGCGCTCTTCTCGGCGACATAAAAACGGACAAAGATTCCGGCTTGCTTTAGTTTTTGCAAGGAAGCATAGGAAATAGCTCCCCATGTCTCAAACCATTTGTGTGTCTCGCTGTGTTCTTCTAATTCCCTGGCCAGAGCTTCACGCCTTTGCGAAAGATTGAGAATGTTTTCCACCAACGCCGGTGCTTCATCCGCTCCCATTTTGGCTTTGGATGATTCGGCTTTCCCTGCGACCTGCAGAGCACGATGCACGTTATCGATTTCGTTTTCGAGAAACTGGATATCTTCGGAAACCGGGTTTTTAATATGATGAACATGCAAAACACCCAGCTTTCGCAGATCAACCAAAGTCTTTTCTTTATCTTTGGCACTCAACAAGAGAGTGATTTTTTTCATTTTTACGATCATGCTGCTTGCGCCTCTTGTTTCTTCTTTTCGATCTTTGCCTTGGCGATTTTCCCGCGCACAACTGCTGCGGTCATTTGATCACCAAGGAAAATCCGTATAACGCGGATATTTTCTTTCGCTTCAGGAATTTTCACTTCTTCAAAAAGTTTGATTCGCTGAATTGTGATACGAAGCTCATCCCTGATAATTTCCTGTTGTTTCTCGGCAATTATGAGCTCGGCCTGGCGTTTGATTTGACCTTGAACCACTTCAAGCCCTTTATCGATCCAAAGCGGTGTCTGGTATAGATCGTATTCAAGATCATCAAAAACGACGTCCTCATAAAGAGGAATATCAATGCCGGCGATATTTCCCGTTTCGGTTTTTATTTCTTTAACCTGGAAAAAATCATGCAAATCGATCTCTTCGGCGAAAACATCCGCCCAATTTTCAACCTCGGCGATCACACGCTTTGTTTCTTCGCGAAGGCTGTCAACGAGGTTCTGAATGATGCGAATTTCCGACAACAACTGTTTCTTTTTCAGTTCCAGCGTGGGCAAATAGCGCGTAAATCTTTTCAGATTATCTTTTTGTTTCTTGAGTTCGTTTTTTGTTAATTTTATTTTCGCCACAACAAATCATCCCTCTATTTACCATTGGTCGGCCAAAATTCCTGAATCAATTCCGTTCGCAGGCGGGTTTCTTCGGAGGTAAAACACTCCGCTAAAATTTGCCAGCCGCGATCCAGCGCTTCTTCCAAAGGAATATTTACGGACAAATCCATCATCTGATTGCGGAACAGGCCGCCGTATTTAAGCAGCTTTTGATCCCAGTTGCTCATACGGAAACCCATGGATCGCTTTTCTTCGGTTTCCATGTACTGGGCATAAAGCTGAATCATTCCGTCCATAATTGCCCGATGATCTTTGCGACTTTTTTCAGCACTGTTCACTTGCTGCTTCAACCGGCTCAGAGAGCCAAATGGATCGATGTAGCCGTTGTGCAGATAAAACTGACCTTCTGTAATGTAGCCCGTGTTATCGGGAACCGGGTGCGTAACATCGTCGCCGGGCATTGTTGTTACGGCAAGGATGGTGATGGAACCTGCGCCTTCAAAGTCCACCGCTTTTTCGTAGCGTGCGGCCAACTGGCTGTACAAATCGCCGGGATAGCCGCGGTTGGATGGAACCTGTTCCATGGTAATGGCAATCTCTTTCATGGCATCGGCAAAGTTGGTCATGTCGGTTAACAGCACCAGCACTTCTTTTCCTTTGAGGGCAAATTTCTCTGCCACTGCCAGGGAGAGGTCCGGCACCATCAGACTTTCGACAATCGGGTCTGATGCAGTATTCATAAAAAAGATAGAACGGGTGAGCGCGCCGCCTTTTTCGAGTACATTTTTAAAATTCATATACTCATCATATTTTAGCCCGATGCCGCCCAAAATGATCATATCCACTTCGGCCTGGAGCGCAATGCGCGCCAGCAATTCATTGTAGGGTTCACCGGAAACGGAAAAGATCGGCAGCTTTTGCGATACGACAAGTGAATTGAAAACGTCGATCATTGGAATATTCGTTCGGATCATCTTGCGCGGAATAATTCGTTTTGACGGGTTCACACTCGGCCCGGCCACAGGAATTAAATTTTCTGTCAGCAGCGGCCCTTTATCACGCGGATTGCCGGCGCCGTCAAAAATTCGTCCCAGCATGTCGTCGGAAAACGTTACTTGCATGGGATGCCCGAGAAAGCGGACTTCGTCATTGATCGACACCCCGCGGCTGCCGGCGAAAACCTGGAGAGAAACCATGTCGCCTTCCATCTTGATCACCTGCGCCAGGGATTTGTTGCGTCGGGTCGTAATCTCCGCAAGTTCTTCATAAGCCACACCCGGGGCTTTGACTGTGATGACATTGCCAACGATTTGTGATATTTTATTATAAACTTTTCTCATTTCCCGACTGCTCCTCTATTAATTTCTCTATAGATTCCTGCTGCTCTTTGAATTGGGCCGAATCCATATCGATATAATTCCAATCAATAAAAGCCTGACGAAGACGGTTGAAAAAACTTCGTGCGTCATCTTTGCTATCAAACGGAAACTCGGTTTTCAAAACTTTATGGACATTTTCAAAAATATATTTTTGTCTTTTGTCATTTGTTGCCGCATCGACTTTGTCAAACGCGTTTTGTTGCAAATACACGCTGTCCAGTAATTCGGATTTGAGGTAAAGTGCAAAATCTTCGATAGAAGTTCCTTCCTCACCCACAACCATCATCATCTGATTGACATCGCTTCCTCTTCGCAGAACATCCCTGGCCTCATCGGTAATGTCTTTCGGGATAAAACTCGAGTATTTAGACCAACTCTCCAGAGGATGAATGGCCGGGAATCGTCTGGCGTTGGCGCGGTCACGCGAAAGTCCGAGAAACGCACCGACAACTTTGAGTGTGGACTGGGTCACCGGTTCTTCAAAATTGCCGCCGGCCGGACTAACCGTTCCGCCGATAGTCAAACTCGATATCCGACCATCATTGAGTTCAACCAGGCCGGAGCGTTCGTAAAACTCGGCAATTCGCGATTCAAGATAGGCCGGAAAAGCTTCTTCGCCGGGGATTTCTTCCAGACGGCCGGAAAGCTCGCGCATCGCCTGCGCCCAGCGGGAGGTCGAATCAGCCAGCAGGAGAACGTCCAGGCCCATCTGGCGATAGTATTCACCCAAAGTAACGGCCGTGTAAACAGACGCCTCGCGTGCGGCCACGGGCATGGAACTGGTATTACAAATAATAATCGTTCGTTCCATCAACGATTTGCCGGTGCGCGGATCGATCAATTCGGGAAATTCCCGCAACACTTCGACAACCTCACCCGCGCGCTCGCCGCAGGCAGCAACGATAACAATATCAACCTCAGCGTATCGACTGATAATATGCTGCAACACCGTTTTTCCTGCGCCAAACGGACCTGGAATACAAAAGGTGCCGCCTTTTGCTACCGGGAAAAACGTGTCAATAATTCTTGCCTGAGTAATCAATGGTTCGGTGGGAACAATTTTGTCGCGATAGGCTTCGATGGGAATTTTAACCGGCCAGTTGAACGTCATGCTGATCTCGTGAATATTACCACGCTCGTCTTTCAATTTCACCAGAGTATCCGTTAATACATAATCACCGGCAGAAACGATTTCCTCGACCGTGTATTCGCCCTGAAAATGAAAAGGAACCATAATCGCGTGTTCAAAAATTCCTTCCGGCACGTGTCCCAGCGCGGTCCCGCTGACGACAGTATCTCCTTTTTTCACTTTTGGTGTAAAGACCCATTTATGTGAATCATCCAGGGCTTTTAAAGAAACGCCGCGCGGCAAAAAGAAACCATATTCTTCCGCCAGTTCGGGCAAAGGATTCTGCAGACCGTCAAATACCTGCCCGAGCAGACCGGGACCGAGCTGAACGGATAAAAGCTCGCCGCTAAACTCGACTGAAGCACCAACTTTAATTCCTTTGGTACTTTCAAAAACCTGTAGAAATGAAACGCCGTCACCAATCCGGACAACCTCGGATTTTAACCGTTCGTCCCCGTGCAAAATAAAAGCAACTTCGTTTTGCATAATGTTTCCATCAAAGGCAACGGAGATCATATTTCCATTGATACCAACAATTTTTCCAAAATTCTGGTTCATATATTTACCTCATAAAGCTTTTGAAATTTTTCCAGGCCTTTTCCTTTGTCAAAAGTAACCAGCCTCCGCAATATTTGCAGTTTCAGATAATACAGAATAATAAATCCAAGATCAAAGTGGTGCTCGTGCTCCATTTCGTCAATGAAATCCCATTTCAATTTCATCAATTTAAGTTCAATATCCAGCGGATTCCCATCTTTGATGACAGACACGGGAAATGAAACGGGCTTGTAATCCTGATCGCGTTGCTTTGCCCGACGCCAATTGAAAATGTCATCGCGCAAAGAGGATTCAAATTTTTTATAGTTTAAAAGAGTGGCGGGAAAATTCCCCGCAAGAGAGAAATCATTAATATCCACCTTGGAAAGAGCACGGAAATCTTTTGCGCTCAGCCATTTCTTCGCCTCAGCAAAAAAATAGTCCATGGACATGCTTGTCTCGCGGCCAAAAAAGAGCATTGGCAACTGTGCTACAAAATAATAATATTTGTCCATCTCACTTTTCCAAAATTTCTTTCAGGGTGGGATTGAGAAGAGATTTTAAAACCTCCGCAATTGCCTCGTCAGAAAAATCATAATAAACCTGGTCTCCCTTCATCCCGATGCGAAACCCCTTTGAAATATCCTGACTGATCTTTAATGTAATTGTGTTTTTCGCTTCTTCCTGCAGACCGGAGAAAAGCAAATCCTGCAGCTTTTCTTTGTCATTGTCGTTCAATACAACTTCTTTGTTGTCATCTTTGGCCCAGGTGTCTGCAATTTTAAGGATAAGTTCTTTAAGGAATTCAGGAGTAAGGGTGGTGGAAACTTGTTTCTTGAAAACGTTGTCGAAAAGAGAGTTTATTCTTTCTTTGAGCAAAAGTTCGGTATTACGAGCGGCCTGTTTTATTTCTGCTTCCGCATTTGCTTGAAACTGCTGCGACTGGCGCTTCCCATCCTGAACAATTGATTCTGCGTCTTTATTCGCTTTATCAATTATTGAAGCTGCTTTTTGTTTTGCCTGCTGGAGTAATTCATCGGCGGTTTGCTGTGCTTCTTCAATACCTTCCTTTTTTATTTTTTCGATCAAGTTTTCCAATTTTATATCCATGTAAATGGCTCCTTTTGCAATAAAAACGGTGGGCATTAACATTAAAATCAATCGACAAATATAATTAATTGAACAAAGAATTGCAAATACATTATTAAAAGGACCAGGAAATGAAAATTCTCGCATGCAGGTCGAGTGGTGTATTTCCGTATTGAAAACCGGAAAAGTTGTAAAAAACTCGAATTTAATTTTACCTTATTTACAGAAAAAAAGACGAGTTGCGGGTAAATATAGATTCTTTTAACTTGATTATATCTTTTGATTTCAGTATGATTAAAAAATTTTGAAAATAACTCGAAGGTGAAATTATGAAAAAGCTAAAATGGGGTCTCATTGGCTGCGGTGATATTTCCGGGAAACGTGTAGCTCCGGCCTTGCGCGATTTGGATAACTGCGATCTGGTTTCTATAAATCGGGCAAACTATGCAAAAGCGGAAGCGTTCGCACGTCAGTTTGGTGCAAGAAAATGGACAAAAGATTGGCGGGAAATTATTGAGGACGATGAAATAAAAGCCGTTTATATTGCCACGCCTGTTTACCTGCATGCTGAAATGACAATCGCGGCTGCAAAGGCGGGAAAACATGTTTTGTGTGAAAAACCCATGGGTATGAATACCGGCGAGTGTGACAGCATGATCGATGCGTGTGAATCCAATGGCGTGAAACTGGGCATTGCATACTATCGCCATTTTTATCCGGCAGTGAGTCGTATCAGGGAGATAATAAAATCCGGAAAAATCGGGATTATTGCGCACGCACAGATCAATAATTTTGAACCTTTTAACCGCAGACCGGGTGAGCCGCGCTACTGGTTATTGCAAAAAGAAAAATCCGGCGGCGGACCGATGATGGATATGGGATGTCATCGCATTGAAGTCTTTACCAACATCCTCGGACACATCAAAGAAGCCAAAGGTTTTTTGTCAAATGTGTTATACGAACGAAAAGTTGAAGATACTGCAATCGCCCATTTTCTTTTTGAAACCGGTACGACTGCTGTTTTGACCTCCTCGCATGCTGCGTTTGAACCGCAGGATACACTGGATGTTTTTGGCTGTAAAGGCTCGATTCATGTACCTGTTTTGAACGAAGGAACGATGACCATCAAAACACGCGATGGTGAAAGAGTTGAAAAGTATCCGCCGCATGCCAACGTTCACCAGCCGTTGATCGATGATTTTACCCGCGCTGTGCTGGATAACCGCGAGCCGGGGGTAACCGGGGAGATGGGACGAAAAGTAACTATCGTCGAAGATATGATTTATGAAAGAGTTCTGCCCCGGTGAATAGTCCCTCTCTGCGAAAAATTTGTATTTTCACAACCGTCCACCGCCCCTATGATGTCCGCGTTTTTCACCGCGAGGCGCGCACGCTTGCAGCGCAGGGATACAATGTCGTCCTTTTGGTGCATGCCGATTTTCAAATCGAAAAAAAATATGGCGTCACTCTCAAAGGCGTTCCGCGTCCGGGCAATCGTTTTTTCCGCCTGCTCAGCATTTTTCGTTTTGCCCACAGGTGCCTCAAAGAAAAGCCAGATGTTTACCATTTCCATGATCTTGAACTTTTGCCGCTTGGCGTGTTTTTTAAGTGGGTTACGAAAAAGCGTGTTGTTTACGATTGTCATGAAAATTACCCGGAAGCCGCGCACGAGCGGGCGTGGTATCCCGACTGGTTCAAACCTTTGCTCGCCAGGTTTATCGCGATTACGGAACCGGCCCTGGCGAAACAGTTGGATGTTGTCATTTGCGTAGTACCGGATCAGCAGGAAAGATTCAAAGCTGCCGGTTGCCGCACAATTTTGCTGCGCAACTTGCCACGCCTGGAGATTTTTAACACCGCTTTACAAAAACATCCTCCAAAACTCGACAGAATCATTTATGTCGGCGGATTGACGACCGTGCGCGGGGCAAAGTTGATGGTGGAAATAATGAAAGAATTGCAAGCGACGCATCCTTCCACCAAACTGCTCTTGCTCGGCCCTTTTAATGAACCGCATGTGGAAAAGGATGTGAAAAGATATATCGCCGAACTGGGATTAGAGGAGCAAATCGAACACATTCAATTTGTGCCGCATCAGGATGTGGCAGAATATGTTGTCCAATCCAAAATCGGTTTAATTCCCTGGCAGGAAAATAAGCAAATGCTGCGGATGGTTTTTCCCAACAAGATTTTTGAATATATGGCGTGCGGTTTGCCTGTTGTTGCCAGTGATTTACCGAGCCTTCGATACATTCTTAACAAATCCGGAGGAGGAGTTCTTGTCAAAGCGGATGATGCCAAAGCACACGCCCGGGCTATCGCCGAGCTTTTGGATGATAATGAAAAATCCAATGAACTTGGAAGAAAAGGCCGGGAGTTTGTTAAGGAAAAATTTAATTGGGATATCGAGGCAAAAAAATTAGTCGATTTTTATAGCAAACTGTGACATGAGTCAATCATTAAAACTTTTATTTTTTGGAATAAAACAAGCACGGCACAGGTTAAATGTTATAAACAAGACCAAAATAGTCCTATTTATGATATGTTTAGAATAAGTAAAAAAACAGAATACGGTATCCTCGCCGTTCAATATATCTGCTCCACCGAAGCGGATCGTGCAGCTACGGTGAGAGAAATCGCCGAGAAGCATAAAATATCGCAAACTCTTCTGGCGAAAATTTTACAGCAACTTGCAAGGAAGAATATCATCCGATCTGTTCAGGGACCTCGCGGAGGCTACATCATGAACGGAAATGCCGGAAAGGTTTCTCTGGCAGATGTTTTTGAGGCTATTGAAGGCCCACTGCACTTGACCGAATGCGATCTGGATGATCAATCCTGCAGCCGTTATGAGGATTGTACTTTAAGGGACGGCTTTGCGCCGATTCAACAACAGGTAGCAGTTTTTTTCAGGAATGTTTTGGTGAAAGATCTGGCAGCCAATGCGACTGGCCAATTTAAAATGCACTTAATCAATAGGAGAAGTACTCGATGAGTACAGAAGTTGATCAACTGGAACAGCTTGCAAATCAAGAATATAAATATGGGTTTGTGTCCGATATTGCGGCCGATTCGGTGCCGAAAGGATTGAACGAAGATGTTATCAGGCTGATTTCGCAAAAGAAAAATGAACCGGAGTTTTTACTGGAATGGCGGCTGAAAGCATACCGCCACTGGCTGACAATGAAGGAGCCAAATTGGGCGAACATAAAATATCCCCCGATTGATTATCAGAATATTGTTTACTATTCTGCCCCAAAAAAGAAAAATGGCCCCAATAGCCTGGATGACATTGACCCAGCTATTTTGGAAATGTACAACAAACTGGGCATTCCGCTGGAAGAACAACAAGTTCTCGCCGGAGTGGCAGTGGATGCTGTTCTCGACAGCGTTTCCGTTGCAACAACTTTTAAGGAAAAACTTTCCGAACTGGGCATCATTTTTATGTCGTTTTCCGAAGCCGTACAGCATCACCCCGACCTGGTGCGAAAATATCTCGGCAGTGTCGTGCCGAGTACAGATAATTTTTTTGCGGCGCTCAATTCAGCCGTTTTCAGCGACGGTTCTTTTGCTTATATCCCTAAAGGCGTCCGTTGTCCGATGGAGTTGTCGACGTATTTCCGCATCAATGCGGCCAATACCGGCCAGTTTGAGCGCACGCTGATTGTTGCAGAGGAAGGAAGCTATGTCAGCTATCTCGAAGGATGCACCGCGCCGATGAGGGATGAGAATCAGCTTCATGCTGCTGTGGTCGAGCTGGTTGCGCTGGACAATGCGCAGATAAAATATGCAACCGTACAAAATTGGTATCCCGGCGATAAAAACGGCAAGGGCGGTATATACAACTTTGTGACCAAACGCGGTTTGTGCGCCGGCATAAATTCGAAAATTTCCTGGACCCAGGTCGAAACAGGCTCTGCAATTACATGGAAGTATCCGAGCTGTGTTCTGAAAGGAGATAATTCCGTAGGTGAATTTTATTCCGTTGCCATGACAAATAATCACCAGCAGGCCGACACCGGGACAAAAATGATACACCTCGGTAAGAACACAAAAAGTACGATTATTTCAAAAGGCATCTCGGCCGGAGTATCGCAAAACAGTTATCGCGGCCAGGTCAAGGTTTTAAAAAATGCAACAAACGCAAGAAATTTTTCCCGATGTGATTCGTTGCTGATAGGTGATAAATGCGGCGCCCATACTTTTCCGTACATCGAGGTTAAAAACAGTACCGGAAAAGTGGAGCACGAAGCAACGACATCCAAGATTGGCGACGATCAGATTTTTTATTGCAACCAGCGCGGCATTTCCACCGAAGATGCCGTATCAATGATTGTCAATGGATTTTGTAAAGAAGTGCTGGCAGAACTGCCGATGGAATTTGCCGTGGAAGCGCAAAAGCTGCTCGGTGTCAGTCTTGAAGGAAGTGTAGGATAATAATATTGGAGATTTGTAATTATGTTAGAAATTAAAAATTTGCATGCATCAGTCGAAGGAACGGAAATACTAAAAGGTATAGATTTAAAGGTAAATGCAGGCGAAGTACATGCAATCATGGGGCCGAATGGTTCAGGCAAAAGCACACTGGCACACGTTCTTGCCGGACGGGAAGAATACAAGGTGACCAAAGGCTCGGTGATTTATGAGGGCAAGGATCTGCTGGCAATGTCCCCGGAAGATCGTGCCCGGGAAGGCGTTTTTTTGGCCTTTCAATATCCTGTGGAAATACCCGGCGTAAATTCAGCTTATTTTTTACGAACAGCGCTCAACGCTGTGCGTCAATATAATGGCCTGGACGATATCAGCGCCTTTGAATTTCTTAAACTTGCCCGTGAAAAAATGAAATTGGTGGACATGGATGAAAGTTTTCTAAAGCGATCCGTCAACGAAGGGTTCTCGGGCGGAGAGAAGAAACGTAATGAAATTTTACAAATGGCTTTTCTAGAGCCGAAACTGGCTATTCTTGATGAAACAGATTCGGGGCTGGATATCGATGCTTTAAAAATTGTCGCACATGGTGTCAATCAATTGAGAAATGAAAATAATGCTGTCATTGCTGTGACGCACTACCAGCGGCTGTTAAATTATATCGTTCCGGATTATGTGCATGTTCTTTATAAAGGCCGGATTGTCAAGTCGGGCGGCAAAGAGCTCGCGTTAGAGCTTGAAGAACAAGGGTATGATTCGATTAAAAATGATGCTGATAAAAAAGTTAATGTACCCGGTCTGACAGGAGTTAAGTAAGAAAATGAGTGTGAATATTAAAGAAAAAGTATGGTATCTTGCCAATTTTGAGGCATTTGAAAAAAAGCTAAACGGCGGAGCACAGACACCATTGCATCGGCTCCGAAAGGCGGCTTTGCAACGCGTTAAAAAAAACGGTTTTCCATCGATCCGGGAGGAAGAGTGGCGATTCACCAATGTCTCATCCATCGAGAGTATGAATTTTAAACCTGTCGATGAAAAAGAGCAGGAAGAGATCGGTCGCAACACGCTGCAGGAATATCTTTTTGAAGATTTGACGCCGAATCGCCTGGTTTTTGTGAACGGCCGGTTTTCGTCTCAACTCTCATCCCTGTCCGGTTTAGCTCAAAACATAAAATTTGAAAATCTTGCCCTCGAACTAAAAAACAATCCGGATGTTCTGCTGCCATACCTGGCAAAGCAGGCGGATTATAAAAAGCATGCTTTTACTGCGTTGAACACCGCATTCCTGAGCGAAGGCGCCTTTATATACATTCCCAATAACATTATTGTTGATGAGCCGCTGTACATTTTGTATATTTCCCGGGATGGTGGCGAATCCTTTGTTACGCACCCACGAAATTTGTATGTCGTTGGATCAAATGCGCAGGTAAAAATAATTGAAAGCTATGTGGGATTTGGAGAGGAGAAATATTTTACAAATCCGGTATCAGAGATTATTCTCAATGAAAACGCTATCGTGGATCATTATAAAATCCAGCAAGAAAATAAAAGCGCCTATCATATTGGTGTTACTCAGGTACATCTAAAAAAAGACAGCAATTACAGGTCGAATTCTTTTTCCTTTGGCAGCGTTCTGGCGCGCAATGACATTAACACAGTATTGGACGGCGAAGGTGCTGAATGCACATTGAATGGGTTGTACATGGCCAATGGAAAGCAACACGTGGATAATCATACTCTTATCGACCATGCAAAGCCGCGTTGCAACAGTCACGAATTATATAAAGGCATTTTGGATGATCGCGCACGGGCAGTATTTAGCGGAAAGATATATGTGCGCCCTGATGCTCAGAAAACCGATGCGATCCAATCAAATCAAAATCTGCTTCTTTCCGAAGATGCAATCGTCGATACCAAACCGCAGTTAGAAATTTTTGCCGATGACGTTCGCTGCACGCACGGAGGAACAGTGGGCCAGCTTGATGACGAGGGTGTTTTCTATCTGCGCTCTCGCGGAATCAGTAAGCACTATGCGCGCAACATTATGATCCAGGCGTTTGCAGGACAAGTGACTCACAAGATAAAACTTGAGGGCCTGCGAGAAAAAGTGGAGGGCCTGGTTTTTTCGCGATTACGCGACGGACATTTGAGTGATAAATAAACCCTATAAAAGAAGGAGTTCAATTTATGGCATCTGACGAACTGGATGCATTAATGGAAAAAATTATTGAAAAAATTAAAAAGTGCTATGATCCGGAAATCCCGGTTAACATCTATGACCTGGGGTTGATATACGAAATTAATCTTGATGAACAGAGTGCGGCGGACATTAAAATGACACTGACATCGCCTCTATGTCCTGTGGCGCAATCGCTGCCGGAAGAAGTAAGGCAGAAAGTTCTGGAAGTTGATGGGATTGAAAAAGCGGATGTTCAAATTGTATGGGATCCACCCTGGTCCTGGGATTTGATGTCGGACGAAGCCAGACTTCAAATGGGGATGATGTAAATAAAAGGAGAGAAATGAGCAGAACAGAAGCAGTATTGGCTTTTGACAGATTGGAAGAAGGCAAGCCACGCCGGGTAAAGGTAGAAAGTGAGGAAATTGTACTTGTTCGCTTGAAGGACAAAGTGTATGCTCTGGAGGACCGCTGTTCCCATGAAGATTATCCTTTATCCGAAGGTTGGGTTGATGATGGCAAGCTGTGCTGTTCTCTGCACGGCGCCCAATTTGATCCGGCGACGGGCGAGGCTTTGACGCTGCCGGCATACGAAGACGTTCGCACCTACCCGACCCGCGTAATCGACGGTACTGTTGAAATTGATCTGGAAAGAGAGGAATAACGATGGAATCCGGGACAAAGGAGAACACATCTTTCGATGCAGACAAGATTCGTGAACATTTTCCTATTTTTTTTCAACCGGAAAATGAGGGCCTGATATATTTTGATAGCGCTGCCACATCACAGCGCCCGCGAGAAGTTCTCACAGCCTGTAATAATTTTTATGAGAAAATCAATGCCAACGCTCATCGCGGCGCTTATAAAATTGCAGAAAAAGCAACGGCAGCTTTTGAAGCGGCGCGGGAAAAGACGGCAAAATTTATTGGTGCAGGCAGGACGGAAGAAATTATTTTCGTAAGGAGTACAACCGAAGCCATTAATTTTGTCGCTTATGGGTGGGCACGAAAATTCATCGGCGTGGAAGATGAAATCCTCGTTACTGAAATGGAGCATCACAGCAATCTCATTCCCTGGCAAGTTGCTGCACAAAAAACAGGCGCTCGGCTGCGCTTTTTGAAAATGAATGAAAACGGCGTTCTGCCGCTCGATCAACTCGATTCACTCCTTTCACGGAAAACAAAGCTGGTTGCTGTTACTCACGTTTCCAATGTTTTGGGAACAGTTAATCCTGTAAAAGAAATCATCCGCGCGGCGCACAACGTTGGCGCAAAAGTTGTGGTGGACGGCGCACAGAGTGTTCCGCATCTTCCTGTCGATGTCGTCGATTTGGACGCGGATTTTTTCGCTTTTTCCGGGCACAAGATGCTGGCGCCCATGGGCATTGGCGTCCTTTATGGAAAAACCGCCTTGCTTGAAGAAATGGAGCCGGTCTATTATGGCGGCGAGATGATCAATGATGTGGATTATTATCAATCGACCTGGAATGATCTGCCGTGGAAGTTTGAGGCGGGAACACAAAATATCGCCGGTGCAATTGGACTGGGCGCTGCAATTGATTTCATCAACAGTATTGGAATTGATACAATCCGCGAACATGACCATTCGCTGACCGAATATGCATTAAATGAATTGAAAAAGATAAAAGATCTTGTTATATTGGGGCCGACAGAAAACAGAGGACCGGCGATCTCGTTCACTCTGGGAAATATTCACGCCCATGATCTGGCAACTTATTTGGATCAGAAAAATATTGCCATCAGATCGGGACACCATTGTGCAAAGTTGGTCATGAAAAAATTTAATGTGGCAGCAACGGCAAGAGCCAGTTTTTATCTTTATAATACAAAATCAGAAATTGATGCCCTTGTCCACGCTTTAAATGAAGCAAAGGGATATTTTTCAAAATGGCGTTAGATGAACTATATCAGGAAATCATTCTTGAACATTACAAAAAGCCGAAAAATATGGGCTTACTCGAGAACGCCGATATTAAGGTTGAAGGCAAAAATCCGTTTTGCGGCGATGAAATTGAACTCGCCATCAAACTGAAAGATGATATCATCGAAAATGTGACTTTTGACGGTAGTGGCTGCGCTATCAGCCAGGCGTCCGCATCACTGATGACGGAAAAGATCAAAGGCAAAAGCATTGTTGAGGTAAAAAAACTCATTTCCACGTTCAAAAAAATGGTCAAGGGAGAAGATGATAGTCAGGTCAATAGGGATAATTTGGAAGAACTTTTGGCTTTGCAAGGCGTTTCGGAATTCCCCAGCCGTATCAAATGCGCATTGCTGGCCTGGAATACACTATTGCTGGGATTGGAAGAAAAACTGAACAAAAAGGCTGGAGAGAAATAATATGTCCAAAGTCGTTATCATCCTTCCTTTTGTTTTGCTCGCGGCTTTTCTGGCGCGTTGCAGCAAAGAATTTTCATCTACAGATTATTATCCCATGAAAAAGGACTATACCTGGGTTTATTCGGGCCACACCAGCAAAATCAGGATTACCGATGAAAATGACCTTGCCGGCGGCACACAGTTTACGCTCACGTATTACGACTCTTTGGGCGAAGAGTCCTGGCAGGAAGTATTTGTACAAAAAGAAAACGGCTTGTACTGGCGTTCCTTTATTTCCAGGATCACCTTGCCGGCGAATATTACTTTTAATCCACCGCTGCCAATTACGCCAATGTCTGAAAAAATTGGCGCTGTTGAAAGAGTCGAAAGTACGGAATCCCGAAATGACTCGACCACGACGACACTGAGAATTCGCGTGGAGAATGAAATTGATGCGATCGAAGATGTTGTCGTTGCGGCCGGCAAGTTTAGCAATTGTATCCGCGTAAAAATGACCATCATTTACACTGAACCAACAGAGCGTCCCTTGTTTGCCGGCACGTCCTATTGGTGGTTTGCCCGGGGTGTGGGCCCGGTCAAGTTTTTAACAGCAGCAACCGGCGGTGAACTGGAGGGTGCTACGCTTGGAAACCGAAAAATACCGGCAGATTGATTCGGAAAAAAATGTGTCGGTCTTATTGCGGAATGACTCTTGTCTGCAAACCTGGTTGCAAAACTTTTTGATCAAGCCTGCCCTGTTCATTTGTAAAATCAGCGCCACAATTCCCGGGGATTGTTATTTCAAAAACACGCTCGTGTTTTTTACGAAAATCCAATTCGACAAAAAATACGCAGATGAGCACGATTAAACTGCCTTTTTAGTAATATCTTACTTACTGGTAGTGTTTCAGACATCTCGTATACCCAAGAGTAAGATGTTACAATTTTTACTTTGACATTTTTGAAATATATCCTTAAAATAAAAAGAATTAATGTTCGCCCCCATTCTTGAACCATATTATCCATTTTTTTAGGAACTTGAAAATGCCAAATAAAATTCGCGTTACGGTCTGGAACGAATTCATCCATGAACAAACCTCGGATGACGTTAAAAAAATCTATCCGCACGGAATTCATCACGCCATCGCCAAATTTCTTGCAGAAAACAATGATATGCAGATACGAACAGCCACCCTGCAGGAACCGGAGAACGGCCTTTCCGACCACGTCGTGAAAGATACGGATGTATTAATCTGGTGGGGCCATAAAGCCCACGACAAAGTCGATGAGACGGTGGTCAATCGCGTGCAAAAACGCGTTCTCGAAGGAATGGGGTTGATTCTCCTGCATTCGGCGCACGAATCAAAGATTTTCAAACGGATGCTCGGCACTAATTGCTCGCTGAAATGGCGGGAAGCGGCTGAAAAGGAACGACTGTGGAACATTGAACCAGGCCATCCGATTACTCAGGGTATCGGCGAATATATTGAACTCCCGCATGCAGAAATGTACGGCGAACGGTTTGACATTCCAACGCCGGATAAAATCATTTTCTTGTCCTGGTTCCAGGGCGGCGAAGTCTTCCGCAGTGGTTGCTGCTGGGAACGTGGGCATGGCAGGATTTTCTACTTTCGTCCCGGGCATGAGACGTACCCGATTTTTTATAACAGAGAAATTCAAAAAGTCATTACAAATGCAGTACGGTGGGCAAGTCCGCGTATTTTTCTTGAAAACTTTTGTTACAATGCAAAACCCATCGAAAAACTGAAATGAAAATCGACCGCTATGAAATTTCAAAAGATAGCAAAGTAGCAATAAATCACTCGCAACAACCAGATTCTTTCTTTAAAGGGAGGAAAGGATATGCAAGGATGGTATTTTTGGATTATAGCAGCAATCGGTTTGTTCATTGCGGAAATTTTGACTCCCAGTTTCTTTTTGGCCTGCCTCGGTGTAGCTGCGCTCGTTTCCGCCATCGTTTCTTTTCTTGGAATGGGGGCAGCAATACAATTCATTGCTTTCTGCATTGCCTCCATAATTACATTAATTGGAATCCGGCCATTCTTTCTTAAATATTTACGAAATCACGAGCAACGCTATAAAACAAACGCGGAGGGGCTGGTCGGACAAACTGCCATTGTTGAAGAAACAATCAATTCCAATTTGGGTGAAGGTTGGGTAAAAGTAGGTGGAGAAAGTTGGCGGGGGCTTTCGATAAACAATACGATTATTTCGGCAGGAACTGTTGTTATAATAAAACAGGTTGACGGGACAAAATTGTTTGTTGAGCCCTTTATTAAATAAAAAGGAGAATTGATCATGGCAATTCTGGCTATCCTTGGCATTATTACGATTTTTGTCATCATTTTCACAGCAAAGGGCGTAATGATTGTTGAACAAGCCGAGGCTGTGGTGATTGAACGATTGGGGCAGTATAGCAAAACATTGCATTCAGGGGTAAACATCGTTTTCCCCTTAATTGACAAAGCGAAAGAAATTGAATGGCGCTATATTGAAGAAATGCCGGACGGAACTTCTGCATATCAAAAAAGAAAAATAACTCGAATTGATCTTCGTGAAAAAGTTTATGATTTTCCAAAACAAAATGTCATCACACGAGATAATGTTTTCACAGAAATAAACGCATTGCTCTTTTTTCAGATCACCGACCCCGTAAAAGCGGTGTATGAAATATCCAACGTGCCGGATGCCATTGAGAAATTGACGCAAACGACATTGCGAAATGTCGTTGGCGAATTGGACCTGGATGCACTATTTGCTTCACGCGACACGATTAATATGAAACTACGAAAAATATTAGACGAAGCAACAGACAAGTGGGGCGTCAAAATTAATCGTGTCGAGCTTCAGGAAATTAATCCGCCGGCTGAAATTCGCGGCGCCATGGAAAAACAGATAAGAGCCAAACAGGACAAAACAGCAGCCATTCTCGAAGCTGAAGGCCAAAAAAAATCGAAAATTCTGGAGGCTGAAGGATACAAAGAAGCCTCTATTCGGCGGGCTGAAGGAGAACGCCAATCAAAAATTCTCCTTGCTGAAGGAGCCGCTGTAGCCAGAATGAGAGTTGCCCAGGCCGAAGCCGAAGCAATCAACAAAGTAACGAATGCATTTAAATCGATCAATGGTGATCCGGCGAATTATCTCATCGCCATAAGTTACATTGAGGCGCTGAGAGAGATGGTTTCGGGCAAGAACAACAAGGTTATCTATATGCCATACGAAGCAACGGGGATCCTCAGCTCAATTGGCGGGATAAAGGAATTGTTGGGGGATGCGAAAATGCGCGCAAGAGGGAGTGAATGATTCGCACAACCATGGAGAATTTTAATGAAGTATTTTATCACCGGTGCAACCGGGTTCATTGGCGGACGAGTCGCAGAACAGCTCATCGCGGCCGGGCATGAGGTCGTCGCGCTCGTGCGTGACGAAAACAAGGCGAGCCATCTAAAAGAATTGGGGGCGCACATTGCGACAGGAGATATAACCGATAAGGAAAGTATGCGTGCGCCAATGTCAGATGTTGACGGCGTTTTTCACGTTGCAGCGTGGTACAAGATTGGAGTGAAAAACAAAAGTGTCGCTGAAAAAATAAATGTGACCGGCACACAAAATGTGCTGGACCTCATGCAGGAACACGGAATCAAAAAAGGTGTTTACACCAGCACAGTGGCTGTTTTTTCCGACACCCACGGGAAACTGGTCGATGAATCCTACCGCTATGACGGCCCGCACCTCAGCGAATACGATCGCACAAAATGGCTTGCCCATTATCAAGTCGCGTTACCGAGGATCAAAAACGGACTACCTCTTGTCATTGTCCAGCCGGGCGCAGTTTACGGACCTGGCGACACCAGCCGGCTTGGAAAAACGCTCGGAGACTATTTGCTGAGAAAACTTCCCGCTGTACCCCGGGGCGTCAACCTGTGTTGGGCGCATGTGGATGATACAGCCAGGGGCCATATTTTGGCAATGGAAAAAGGGGGAATCGGCGAAAGTTATATCATTGCCGGGCCGCCGCACACACTTGAAGAAATGTTTTTAACCGCAGAAAAAATCACCGACATCAAACCGCCTAAAATGCGTCTTTCTCCCGGGATGTTAAAATTCATGTCAAAACTGACCGGCGCCTTGAGTTTTCTTCCGTTACCCGAAAATTATACTGCGGAGAGCCTGCGCGTTGTGGCCGGGACCAGCTATCTTGGCGCGAATGATAAAGCCGGGCGCGAATTCGGTTATGCCCCACGATCTTTGCAGGAAGGGCTGGAGGAAACATTAGAATTTATGATGAAAAAAATAAATATGCCTGGAGGCCACGAATAACTATATTTTAAACCTGTGTGATAAAATATTCTTTCTTATCATTTTTGAATTCTCTGGAATCAATTGGAGAATATGAGTATATTAAATAATCAAAAGATAGTATTATTTAGCCAGGGACAAAAAATGGCGTCAGATAAAAAACAGTCAATAACCTTAGCTGAGATAGAAACTCTCCTTGCAAAGTGAGAAGACACACGAACGCAATTTAAAAAAAACATTACAAATATCAACGCCATGG
>JAADGR010000223.1 GCA_013152225.1 Calditrichota bacterium | reverse complement strand
CCTGGCCTGGCTGGCTATTCCACTCCTGTTGCTCGTTTTTTCTTCAAACCGGAGTTTGCTGGAATGGTTGGCTGAAATAGTCGGCGTCTATTATGCCCCGGCCATCATGATCCCGATTATGTTCGGTCTTTTCATTCTTGTGAGTTTGTACTTTTCAGTAAAGGTAAGTAATGCCGAACGACGGATAAAGGATTTGGCGCAGGAACTGGCGTTGCTGAGGTACACGGTGGAAAAGCCGGAAAAGAGAAAATTGTAAATCTAATTGATAGTGTTTCATTCAGCGTCACAAACCGGGAACAGGACGCGGAGCGTCCGACAAAACATGCCGACGGAGACCGTCGGCACGAGATGAAGTTTTTCCGGTCTCCATTTTCCGGTCTCCGTTTTCCCGTTTTCTTGCTGTTTTTGAATTATTGTTTAAACCTTAGAAACTAAAATAGTCATGTTATTCAATTCACTCCAATTTGCCATATTTTTTATCGTCGTCGTTAGCATCTATTTTTCGATTCCGCATCGCTATCGCTGGATATTGCTGCTTATTGCCAGCTATTATTTTTACATGTGCTGGAATGCAAAGTATATCGTCCTCATTGTTTTTTCCACGCTTGTGGATTATTTTGCCGGTTTGCAGATGAGCCGGACAACCGTGAAAAGAAAAAGAACAATATATCTTGTGATGAGCCTGGTGACGAACCTGGGACTTTTGTTCACATTTAAATACTTTAATTTTTTCTCCCGTTCTGTGGGCGAGTTTTTTCAGGCGTTTTCGATTCCGATTCAACCTCGCTTGCTGCATGTCTTGTTGCCGGTTGGGATTTCTTTCTATACTTTTCAGACGTTGAGTTATACGATCGATGTGTACCGCGGCAAAATTCCGCACGAAAAACATCTCGGTATTTTTGCGTTGTATGTCTCATTTTTCCCGCAACTGGTTGCCGGGCCGATCGAGCGGGCATCAAACCTGCTGCCGCAATTTTACAAAAAAATGACATTCGACGATGAACGCATTGCTGCCGGCCTTCGTCTCATGCTGTGGGGCTTTTTCAAAAAAATCGTTGTTGCCGACCGCCTGGCTTTGTATGTGGATGCAGTTTATAAAAATGTTGATTTTCATTCCGGTCTGACCCTGCTCGTTGCCACCTATTTGTTTGCTTTCCAAATCTATTGCGATTTTTCCGGCTATTCCGATATCGCTATCGGCGCAGCGCGGATTCTGGGATTTGATCTGATGAAAAATTTTGACCGCCCCTATTTTTCCCTGACCATTCCCGAATTCTGGAGGCGCTGGCACATTTCTCTGTCAACGTGGTTTAAGGATTACCTTTATATTCCGCTCGGCGGTAACCGCGTTCCTGTTGCCCGAATGTATGTGAACCTTGCGATTGTGTTCGTTATCAGCGGAATGTGGCATGGGGCGAATTGGACATTCATTTTTTGGGGCGCTTTGCACGGCATGTATATTGTTTCGTCGCGTTTGTCTCTCGGTTTCCGGGATCGCCTTGTTGAACGATATCATATCAACAAAAAACTGGTTACTTTTTCCAGGATGTTTATTACTTTTCAGCTCGTCTGTTTTGCATGGATTTATTTCCGTGCCGACAGCCTCGCGCACGCAAATCTCGTTGTCGGCAAAATATTCTCCCTGCATTGGGGACGACTGTATATCCCGGCAATGGATCAATTTGTTTATTCTCTCATTGCCGTTGCTCTTTTGCTCACGGGTGATATTTTGCTGGAAAAATTTAATTTGAATACAACGCTGTTAAAGCAGCCTGTTCATGTTCGCTGGGCAGCTTATGCTTCTCTTGCAATTGTTATTTTATTAATCGGTGTTTTCAATGGCAGTCAATTTATCTATTTTCAATTCTAACAAGTATTTGAGATTTTTCACTAAATTGATCCTTTTTAGTGTCTTTTTGATTTTGGTGGATCATATTGGCGGAAGTGTGCTCAAATATTTTTACAGCAAAACCTTGTATGGGGATAACTGGCCCAAGGGAAATTGGGTTATACAGCGAAAATTCGATGTTATCGTTTTCGGTTCTTCAAGAACGTTCCGACATTACATTCCCAGTTTAATTGAACAAAAGATCGACTATACGGTTTTTAATGCCGGTGAGAACGGACAATACCTTTTATATTCTTATGCTCTGGAGCAGCTTGTTCTGCACAGGTATACGCCCAAAGCGATTGTGCTCGATCTGCTCCCCAGCTATATCATCAAGCTTGATAATGAGCAAGAGGAATTCGACCGCCTGGAAAGTTTGGCGCCGTATCTCGACGAGCCGGAAATTCGCAGCTTGTTGATCCGCGGGAGATTGTTAAATCGTATAAAATATTTTTCCAAACTCTATCGCTTCAATTCCAGAATTTTAAACATTGCCGATAATATCCGCAACGGCCCGGGAAATTTTGATAACGGTTATGTTTCTGTCGGTGTGCCGAAATTTCGTCCGACGAACAAGTTTCTCGTTGATCTTATGAAATCACCCCGTGTGGATTCGTTCAAACTTGACATTCTGAAAAAATTTATTCTATCCGCCAAGGCAAAAAACGTCCGGGTGATTATGAGTTTTTCTCCGACTCTCGAGCCGTTGAGCCCGAATTGCGAGAAAATTTTGTTGATCTATAAACAGCTTTTCTCAGGTCTCGATGTGCCGTTTATTGACATCCTCTCCTCTGAACATCCGGAATTTGAGAATAAAGCGTTTTTTATGGACTATATTCACATGAACGCCCGCGGTGCGGAGCATTTCTCGGAACTTTTTTCGCAACAACTAGCAGGAGTTTTGCAACGGCAAAAGACGCTCACTGCCGGAGTGGAGATGTCGGATTTGTCGAGCAGGTAAGATTCAAATTGATACTTGTCATTGCGAGGAGTGAGGAACGAACGACGAAGCAATCTCATAACTGCCTGTAAAACATGAGATTGCTTCGCTCCACTCCGTTTCGCTCGCAATGACATACAAAATAATTTTTTAAAAATTTTTTCAATCTGTCTCGGCTTTTAAAAAGGATGTTGATCCCGGTTAATTAAAAACAAACTTGATTCGTTTTTAATCATTTTGTCCCTAATTATTTTGTCTCTTTATTCGTTTGCCAAATGAGAGAAAAAGGTAAAACACAAATGACGCAAGACATACAAAAAAATAATCTTTCCTTTGTGATCAGCGCGGCGGCTATCATAATATTTTCCATGGTACTTCGTATCATCGGCATTAAATTTGGTTTGCCAATGGCTTACAACAACGACGAACCGGTGCTCGTGCTGGCAACGCAGCAGTTTTTCAGCGGCGATTTTAATCCGCATAATTTTCTTTACCCCTCGTTCTTAATGTATGTGATGCACCTGGTAGAGAGAATTTACTATCTGTTTGTTGCAACGCCGCCTGATCTTTCCACCCTGTACATACTTTCCCGTCTCACGGTTGTGCTGTTTGGCGGCGCGACGGTTTGGCTGCTCATCGTCATCGGCAAGACATTGTTCAACAAGTACGTCGGGCTCGCTGCCGGGCTGATTCTGGCCGTTGCCCATCTTCATGTCGTCAACAGCCACTTTGCGACAACGGATGTGCCGCTGACTTTTTTCATTCTGCTCACTCTTTTCTTTGCCATGAAACTGGCTCTGGATGGAAGTCTCAAATATTACATCCTCACTGCCGTCAGCTTTGGTTTGACTGTTTCCATCAAAATTCCCGGCGCTGTGCTGTTTGTTTCTATTCTGATTGCCCATCTCTATTATGTAAAAAAACGTTTCAATTTCAATTATGCCGAAATATTTAAAAGATATGCGAGAAACGTTCCATTCATCTTGCTTAGTTTTATTATTTCAATTATCATTGGCGCGCTGGTTTATTTGTTTTTTAAAAATTTTGCATTCTTTGCCGACAGGATTCTTCACGTCGTCAAAATTGATTTGTGGTTAAAGTATTACGACAAGATCGTTTTGCAAACAGGTCTGGCCGCGCCCAAGTATGCTCTGATGTTTTTTGTGATGTCGCTTTTCGCTTTCATCACAGCACCGGTGTGGTTTTTCAAAGTTAAGAATCTATTTCTCCTGGTGGTTGTTTCCGTGGCAACCTTTTTCCTCTCCACCCCTTATGCTATACTGGATTTTAAAACTTTTGCCCGTGATTTTCTGTTCCAGGTTGTCATTAGTCAAACAAGTTGGAGCGGCATGTTCGCCGACAAAGCCCCGGCTTTCATCACCAACTATTTTTATCTGCAAAACGACTTTGGCCTGCTGCTGATTTTGCTCGCTGCTGTCGGGATTATTTCCTGCCTCATCAAAGCGGAAATCAGAACGTCGCTGATTATCAGTTTTATGGTTGTGTATTATGCTTATCTCGGCACGTGGAAAATCATGTTTGACCGTTACATGGTGCCGCTCTACCCGTTTATTGCTTTGTTTGCAGTAGTGGGAATGATTTATCTCGCGGAATTTGTATGGGGAAAATTGTTGAAAAAGTTACGACGGCAATATGTCGTTGTTCCGATTTTTATCATTTTATTTGTTTTCCCCGGCACACATCTTTTGAAAAAATCCATTGGATTTGACCGCTATTTGCTCAAGCAGAATACAAAGTCCGTTGCTTATGACTGGGCGATTGAGCACTTGCCGCACGATGCAAAAATATTGCGCGAACAGTATGCCCCGGAACTGGAAATCGACGGCTTTAATGTGTTGAATGTTAATTTTACCTTTAACGATTCGGTTAACGTTGACTATGTTAGAAAGCATAAAATCGATTATATTATTGTAACCGACAAGTTGTGGAAGCGGCACATCAAAGTGAACGGCGTATTGAAACAGCGGCAAGCATATAAAAAAATTCCCAAGTATGCAGATTTGATCTATGATCTCAAACCGTCAAAACCGCATCCCGGGCCGGAGATTAAGATTTATAAAGTGAGAAAATGCTTTGCAAAAGATACTCCATAACTGCCTGTGGAGTATGAGATTGCTTCGCTCCACTCCGTTTCGCTCGCAATGACATGGTTAAAAAGTAT
>JAADGR010000213.1 GCA_013152225.1 Calditrichota bacterium | reverse complement strand
ATCGCAAGGCCGCCGGGACAGGTAAAGTTTTTGAGTTGTTTTTGCATGCGTTCAGCGCGCTTTTCGTCTATCATTTCCACGAAAAGCGGCATAAACCCCGCTAATGATTTCACTTTGCTCAGTCGCTTCGTCGTAAAATCATTATCCAGGTAAAAGCCTTCTTCTTCATCCCAACACAATTCCATCGTTTTTTTTATCTGATAACTTTTGTCGAGCAACTTTTGATCGCCCTTTCCTTCGGCCTCTATTTGCAGATCGTGAATGATCATAGCATTGCGATACAAAATCGCATTTAGATCGATGGGATTGTAATTGCGCGCGTCATCAAAGCGAGGCGAATCGATCCAACCGGATTCCGCCTCCGTGGCCTTTTCCGGCCCCCATTCCGCCTCTTCGCCGGCAAAATAGCGGAACAGACCTGCGGGTGATGTGTGAGGCTTTGTCGTCCAAAAATGAAATTCTTTCACCACCTCGTTGATAATTCGGCGTAGCCATTCTTTGTCCCCGGTTGCGCGATAGACATCGCGAACCATCCACGGCAAAAGCGGGAGATGAGAGTGATGCAGCATGGATTTTTGATTCGAAGCGGGCACATAGCCATAATGGCGTAATAAAAAGATGAGGTTCTCGACGTTGTGCCGGGCTTGTTCAATCATTTTCATTTTGATCAAGCCCAGATTGATAAAATACGTATCCCAATAATAAAGCGCTTCGACTTTATCATTTCCTGGTACGATATAGGGATAGGGGAGACCAATCAGTTCGTCTGTATCCGCAGGGATTTCTCTGACAAGTTCTTTGACACGACGTTTGAAATCCGGAATTAAAGAGTGGTAGTTGTTGGACATTTGGGACCTCGCTTTTTGATTCACTTAACCAAAACAGTAAAAATAAAGCCCAGAAGTTAAAAAAAGAATTCATGGCATGTTAATTTGGAGAGTATTCACGATCATTTTGTTTCGTTTCATCAGTTTTGGAGGTGGCCCCGTTTCACCGGCCAGTTACAGTGGAAAATAAATTTTCTGAATGATAATTGCAAGTTCTTTTTGCATTTTAAAATAAAATACACAGGTATTTATTTCACTCCAAGAAATCGATTGATCAAAGGTTTTAAAAACAGTAAACGAAATTTTGTTGCAAGATATTTTTTGTAATGCAAGCTGCGCAATATTTTCAAATAGCTGGAAATATAAGCGTCGATTTGCTGCAATGATTGCGGCTTTATTTCAAGTGTGATGTATCCATTAAACTTGCAGTCGGAGAGCATTTCCAAAATATCATCGATGGGTAATGAGCCGCCACTGTCAAAAGGCAAATGTACATCATCGTCCGGATAGCAATCGGACAAATGAATTGTTTTAATGTGCTTTCGAAAATGTTCAAACTGTTTGATGGGGTCATAGCCTTTGATGTGGAAATGAGATGCATCCCAGCACATTCCCTGCAATTTATCTCCCATTATTCGTTTGCCGGTCTCAAAGATTTCTTCATATTCGGAAGGCGTAAAATCGGGAACATTTTCCAAATAGACGGGAACCTGCAGACGAGCGAGATTTCGGAATAAATAATCCAATGACGATTCGGAATGCGTATCTGCTTTTTCCGGTGGATGTGCTATTGCATGATGAATGTGAAGTTTGTTTCGCTGTGTGTTTATAACCTGAATTATTTTGTCGATTTCCTGCTGGCGATCCGCATGTGAAAAATCCCAGCCATCATCATGAACCAGGGGCAGATGGAATGCGGTCGTCACATTTTTTAAGCTGGAATCAAGTTTGTCGATCTCGCTGAAAACAGATCGGTTAATCTCAACAAATCTGACACCTATCAATTTCAAGGCATCGATGATGACAGGATGAGATAAACTTTTATAATAGTCTACGGTAAAACCTACTAGCGGGTGATTATTCTGCATATCTTTTTTGTTTTTTCTTAATATTCACAACAATACTTATCAAACGCCATTCTGCGCAACAATATTTCATACAATGTTCATTTCCCAAGAAGGCTTATGATAATGAGGTAGAGCCAATTAACCGGTATGCTCCAGATGATGATGCGGCGGATGATTTTTTTTTCGCGATCTGTCAGAATAAATTTCAAATTTTGTTTCAAGAACAGCCCGATGATGGAATTTAAACTCCAGAGAGCCAGGAGGATATAGAGGAAAAAGAACAGCGGATTCGTCAAAAAGGCCCGAACGATTTGCAAATGGCCGAGATATAATCCCGTATGCGTTGCTCCACATGCAGGACAGCGAATTCCCGTCCAACTGCGGAAAAGGCAGGGTGGGAAATAATTGATGACCTGCGGTGTGAAATAAACGAGCGCCAGACCGATAATTCCAATCGCAGTATAAGCGAGGCCGACTTGCAAATCCACAAATGATCGGGAAACGATTTTTATTTTCAATGGAGGATTCCAAAATATATGATAGTATGCTTTATGAAAATAGCTTTATGCATTCATAAATGCAAGCGCAAAATTGGATTCGCATATTTTTCGTTTTGCAACCTTGTGCCGATGCTTTCGTCAAAAAAATATACTAAATTTTGTTAATCAAACGGAGGGTGAAAGATGAAATTCATTGCCATGTTGTGCATTTTGGGCACTGCTGTTTTTGTTCAAAGCAGTCCGGCAAAGACAAATGACGCCGATGTTTGCGTTCAGGCCGTTTCAACAGATGAAGGCGGTGCCTGGCTTGGCGTGCAAATCAAAAACCTGACGCGTCAACTGCGGAAAGAGCTGGATACCAAGGCGCGTTTCGGGGTGGTTGTGGATAATGTCCTTGATGACAGTCCTGCAGCCGATGCAGGGATTGAGCCGGGTGATGTGATCGTTAAGTTTGACGGAAAAACTGTCCGACGTGTGAAAGACCTGACCCGTGCGATGAAGAAAAAAAAATCCGACGAGGAAGTGTCTGTTGAATTAATGCGCGGGAATGAGCGTCAAAAAATTGTGGTCACCCTTGGTGAACGCCCGAAAAATCAGCTTTGGTTTTCCGATGAGCCCGGTTTCAGGTTTAAGAAAACGCCTTCTGCTTTTCTCGGGATCGAAGTACACGAAATGGACGAGAACCTTGCCCGCTATTTCAACGTTGATGCGAATGAAGGCCTTTTGGTTACTGCTGTTGAAAAAGACAGCCCTGCGGACAAAGGCGGCATTGAATCCGGAGACGTCATCACTTCCATAGACGATAAAGACATACAAAATATTGACGATTTTTCAGATGTTTTGCAGGAACATGGAAAGGGGGATCGTGTAGAGATCGGATATATTCGCAAAGGTGAAGACAATACAACAACCGTTGTGCTTGAAAGTAATCCCTACAAATTTAATTACTTTAAAAATTTTCGCTTTTCCCCGAACTTCAGGAGGACGCCTTTTTTAGCCCCGCAATTGAGAAAACAATACAAGGAAGATTTGCAGCGTTATCGTAAAGAACTGGACGAATGGCGCAACGAATATCGACAAGAGACAAAAGAAAAAATTGAAAGGGAAATTGAGAGAGCGATGGAGAAAAAAGAACGAAAGTTGAAGCAGATGAAAGATGAATTGGAAAAAATGAAAAAAGAAGTGGCGAAAATGAAGGAACGGATAAAATAAAATCTCACTTGACTCTTAATGTAATAATATTTATTTTGCAGCAATTCAAATAGCATTATTTTTGGAAAATGAAATGAATGAAATGAGAAAAACATACAAGCCCCTGAAAAAATATCTCACAAAAGGGCTTGGCAATTGTACATCCTAAAAATTGAAAAGAAAATATTGTAAGATAAAAAGCCCGCAGATAATTTTCACTGTGGGCTTTTTTAGTATTCATCATCTAACCGAAAAAGCGTGAGGGAAAAATGGAGAAAGTTAAGTGCGCCGTCCTGGGGGCCACAGGAGTTGTGGGACAGAACTTTTTGAAACTGTTAGTGGATCATCCTTATTTTGAATTGACAACGGTTTGTGCAAGCGATGCACGAAAAGGGCAAAAGCTGGGAGGGGCAAAAGAACATGTCCCGGGCGGTATACCTGCCGTTTTTTCGGAACTGATTTTAGAGGCCATGAATGTGAACGTTCTCGTCTCGCGCGGTGTTCAGATTGTTTTCTCTGCGCTTCCTGCCTCAACCGCAGCAGGCATTGAAAGAGACGCGGCCAAAGCCGGGATTAAAGTTTTTTCAAATGCCAGTGCATACAGGATGCACCCGCAAGTTCCGATCCTCATTCCGGAAATTAACTACCCGCATCTTGATCTTGTTAAAAACCAGCAAAAAGAAACCGATGGTTTTATTGTAACGAATGCAAACTGTACAACAACCGGATTGGTGTTGGGCCTGGCTCCTTTTCTTTCTTTGAACATAAAGAAATTAGTCGTTGCAAGCTACCAGGCGGTTTCCGGCGCAGGATACCCGGGATTATCGATTTTTGATATTTCCAATAATGTGATTCCCTATATTGCGGGGGAAGAACCCAAGGTACTCGATGAATGCGCCAAAATTTGCGGTCAAGTTGATGGTGCTGAAATCGTGCCTGTTGATTGGGACATTTACGCCCATTGCGTGAGGGTGCAGACAATTATTGGTCACCTTATCTCTGTGCATATTGAACTTGACGAAAAAATTGATCGAAATGATGTGAAAAATTTAGTTGAACAGTTCTCCACACCTGAAATCCTTGCCGGATTGCCAACCGCTCCTGATCGCCCTGTTATCTTTACAGAGGCTCCAGATCGTCCGCAACCGCGCTATGACATCGAGGCCGGTACTCCTGAACGGGCTAAAGGTATGGCCGCTGTCATCGGCAGGTTGGAGGTGCGGGATAATGTCATTCGATTCATTACGCTATCCAATAATCTCGTTCGTGGTGCTGCAGGCGGATCGGTATTGAACGCAGAGTTGGCTTTTCGTAGAAATATGATTTAACTTTTTCAATTGTATAAAATATTTTCAGTACTCTTATAACTCTTTAACAGAAGGAATATTCTATGGCAATAATCAAACTACCGGTCATCATTCATGGTGTAACGGG
>JAADGR010000210.1 GCA_013152225.1 Calditrichota bacterium | reverse complement strand
TTGCGTCTTTGCGCCTTTGCGTGAGCCTAATTTTATCTTTTCGAATCATAAAGTTTTTTTTAACATGCCCGGAATGAATGACAACCTCGAATTTCAACGTTCCTGTTTTTCATCTTTTTCGTTTTGGCCACAGTTTCAGCAGCCGCTCACGAATCCGCTGCTCGATGCCGTTTTCCGTCGGCCGATAATAAATTTTATTCTTTGCATCTTGCGGCAAATAGTCCTGCTCGACAAATCCGCCGCTGTCGTGTGGATATTTATAGCCCGCGGCATAGCCAAAATCCTGCATCATTTTTGTCGGCGCATTGCGCAGATGCAGCGGCACATCGCCGGGCACGCCGTCTTTAACGTCCTGTTGCGCCTCTCCTATTGCAAGGTATGAAGCGTTGCTCTTGGGTGCGGAAGCAAGATAGGTTGTCGCCTGCGCCAGCACGATGCGCCCCTCGGGCATGCCGATGACGTTTATGGCCGCAAACACCGACGTCGCCAGCATCAACGCATGTGGATCGGCGTTGCCAATATCTTCAGAGGCCAAAATGATCAAGCGCCGCGCAATGAATTTAGGATCCTCGCCGGATTCGATCATCCGCGCCAGCCAGTAGATGGCCGCATCAGGATCGGAGCCGCGCACGCTTTTGATGAACGCAGAAATGACGTCGTAATGATACTCGCCCTTTTTATCGTACAACAGCGTACGCCGCTGCATCGCATCTTCGATGAGTTGGCGGTCGATGCGCCGCTGTTCCTTTTTATCCGGCTGCGCCAGTTGCGACGCCAGATCAAGGGCCGTCAAAGCATTACGGGCGTCGCCTCCGGAAAGCGTGATCAGCAGCGATCTCGCATCGTCATCCAGTACGACTTTCATGCTTTTCAGCGCATCATCTTTTTCCAATGCGCGAGCGAGCACCAAGTTCAATTCTTTTTTGCCGAGCGATTCCAGCTTGTAAACCCGACAGCGGGATTGCAACGCTGAAATGACCTCAAAACTGGGGTTCTCTGTCGTCGCGCCGATGAGCAGGATGGTGCCGTCTTCCACCGAATGCAGCAGAGCGTCCTGTTGCGCCTTGTTGAAGCGATGGATCTCGTCGATGAACAGGATGGTGCGCTTGCCCATAAAGCGGTTTTCCGAGGCTGCCTTGATCATCTTGCGCAAATCGGCCACGCCGGAGGTGACCGCGCTGAGGCCAAAAAATTCCGAAGTAGTCTCCCTGGCGATGATCCGCGCCAGCGTGGTTTTGCCGATGCCCGGCGGCCCCCACAAAATCATCGACGCCAGTTGATCCGACTCGATAGCCTTGCGCAGAATCTTGCCCTCGCCGAGCAGATGCTCCTGGCCGACGAAATCCTGCAGGGAGGTGGGCCGCATGCGCTCGGCCAACGGCGGCCTGGTTTGTTGTGTGTTGGAAAAAAGACTCATCAGCTTTCCCGAATTAAAGCAATAAATTTATTGAAAATAGTGAGGAATTGCAAGGCGCAAAATGGATGGGAGAAATTAATTACTATTCAAGCTGGTCCATGCCCATTGCGGAAAAACAGGCGCAGCCATTTGCCGGCATCCGGCGAATATCCGGCGCCAATTTTTATCAACTCGACTGCCTTTTCGGCAAAGCGCTCGCCAAGACGTTTGTATCCCTCGGCAGTGCAGATCGTTGACGACGCCTCCATCCTTCCCGCTTTTTTTGTCATTCAAATCATCCCTATTCACCCAGGCCCAACGGGGATGCGCTTCGGCAACGGCGACCCGAGCATCGCGCACCAATATCCAGTGCGGGTACTTTGCGTTGCTCAGATTAAAATCGCTCAACCGGCCGATGACGACGTTGACGTCGTCGCGGCGCAAATCTTCGCACAATTGGGTTATCAGTTCATAGCAACGATCAAAGCGATTTCCCGGTAAAAATAATTGCCGACATTGACGCTGCTTGCATCTTAATCCCGTCGAATTCGACGGGATTAAAATTTGGATTATTCATTAATGGAGTAAAGCGCGACCTGTCGATCCAATACATTTATGATTGCCATAATGCTTTCCCCAAAGCATCAGCGCCGGAATCAGGCGCCTTTTTGTTTTCTCAAAACCCGCGTCAAAAATCGGTCAAGCTGGTTGGCGAACTCTTGCTTTTCTCTAACCCCATAGGAAGCAGGCCCACCAACATCCATGCCCAGCGTACGCAATTCTGCCTTTAAATTGCGCGTGGCCAGACGCTCGCCAATATTTTCCGTTGTTAACAACACCCCCCTTGGATCCAACACCACAGCGCCCTTTTTAATAACGCGATCCGCCAGTGGAATGTCGGCGGTGACAATCAAATCATCGGGCTGCACCATATCTACGATACGATCATCGGCTTCATCCGGGCCCTCGGCTACAATGACGCTGTTGATGTACTCCGATGACGGGGTGCGCATAAATTGATTCGCTATCAGTACAAGTTCCACCTCCAGGCGTTTTGACGTTTTATACAGTATTTCTTTTACGACCGCCGGACAGGCATCGGCATCAACTAGTATTCTCATCAACGCTTCCTTTATGATCACCCGGGGACTCTTTTCCCGGGGCGCATTTTTAATCAGAGCTTCCGCCCTAAAATATAGGAAAACAAAATGCCCTTATCAATTCGAATAGCGCGTTGGCTATCCAATTACATTAACAGGTTTTGTGCGACTCGGCAGGCAACCATTCAGATGATCCAGGGCAGGCAAAACTATTTCAAAAAACTATAATATGCGAATTTTCATCAGAGCCAAAGAATTGCTTTTGCAGCGACGTGAAATGTTACAGTGAATCAATTCTGTCGATCTTTTTCAGCAACCGCGTGCTTGCGGCAACGGGGTCAGGCGCCGGCCGTTGTGCCGACAGATTTCCCGGAGTGGTAATCCATTTCTCTTCCCACTGCCTGACATTGAATTGTTTGCCTGTCTGAAGGCTCTCATAAAACAGCTTCCAGCGTCCGGCATAGTAGTCGCGGATGAGGCCGCTCCACACCTTGGCGGCATATTCCGAAAGCCCGGGGCCTCCCCAAACCGTCACCTGGCGTTTCGCATCGCTTTCATAATAATCCTTTTCCGCATCATTCACCCCCCATTGACGGGCGTCATCGATCCACGTTTCGAGACGCTTATCCGGACGGTATGCCATCAGGTTATCCAGGTCTTGCATAAGATCAAAAGCGCTTTTAAAAGCTTTGTCCCGTTTTTGCTTTTGCCCGGTTTTATGAAAGTGAATCGCCGCCTCCAACAGCCTGTCGATATTCCCGGCGCAATATTGGCCGACGATGTTTACCAAATCATTTCTATACAGCGGATTATCCGAAAATTCATCGGCACACGCCAGAAATCTTTTGGCGGCCTGCCCCAGCCGCGGATCGTATTTTTCCGCCCCGGATAAATTCAAACCCGGACGCCTTTGCAGGTCAAACAAACGCCCCTGTGGTTGTTGGTAAACAGAGTTCAACAGCAGGCGCCACGCTTGCTGCATTTCCTCGGGATAAGAACCGTAACGGGACAGACAATAATTGCCAATCCAGTCATCAAGGTCGATGGCCTCATGGCGCCAGGCAGCATCGGTTAAAAGTTCATAAACGACTTGATTATTTTCAATGCCCTCGGGCGAAAGGCCGAATCCAATCAGTTTGCCGCGTTTCGGATCATGCAGGGCCCGGGCAAAATCCTGTGAATAAAGGTCAAGATCACCGAACAGACGATTTCGCCCGCCGAAATTATGAATCGTGCTATAAATCCACTTTTTGCCGTAGAATGCATCGTGGGCTTTCCAGCCGGCGTAACGTTCGTTGGCCAGATCGATAATAATCATGCGATCATCAGGTACTTTTTTCAGCAGCGCCTGGGTCGATGGCTGGTCCCAAAAATTTCGCTGATTATAAAAAAGCCATCCCATCATCAGCCAGGTGCCCTGCGGGTCACCGGCTGTAATGGAACGGAAAACCGCATCTCCATAATCAGCCAATTCTTCGTAGCGGTTTACCTCGTTGACCGGGACATCCAATTCGTTAAAGCTGTCCGCCAGATAATAATGATCCGTGCCATACATCTTTATGTATTCGTGAATAAACTTTTTGCCGATTTCCTGAAAGAGGGGTGAAAGAGGCGAGAGGATAAACGTGCCGTATTTTTCATTAAATCCTGCCCATTTATTTAATTTTCTCAACTCAGCAGAAGGACGCACCCGTTGCAATGCTTTCGGCACAAAACCGGAAAATGCCGGAACAACGGGCGTCATTCCCAGTTCGCGCATTCGCTGCAAAATCTTTTTCTGCAAGGCGCTCTTTCCGTCAAGCCAGCTTTGCGGCAGCGGTCCGTCATACCGGTTGATGTTTCCCATTCGATGCCACGGCAAAAAGGCGGGGCCGGTAAAGTATGCCGACAATTCTTCGTCGTTTATCCCGTAGCTTTTCCACACCTTCTGCCACACAGCCTCCTGTCCGACCAGCGCCAGCGGCATATTAATGCCGTGCAATGCCATCCAGTCCAGTTCCCGCTCCCAGCGCGTCCAATCCCAGAAAGCGGTCGTGTACCCGAATGTGCACACATTATAATACAGACGGAATTTATAGGGCGTTTCAATCTTTTTGTGAATATAATCCGGCAATTTTTCCGGCAACTCCAGGTGTTCTCCCGACCAGGTGACCTGCGCCCGGCAGGCATGGCGCAAATAATAATAAGCGCCCCTGGTCAGAGCCACCGCGCTGTTGCCGAGGATTTCAACCTCACCGTTGTGCGCGGAAATCTCAAAAGCATCCCTGTCGACAGAGGCCGTCATTTTTTTCAGAACAAAGTCATTTGCCCGCTCGCCCATCAGCTTGGTAAGCACGCCACGTGCGGCTGTGATGGCCGGATCGGCATTGGGTTCAGACTTTCTGCAAGAGGATAGCACCGCAACAATGAACAACGCAAGAAAAACAAAGTAAAGGGTTCGTTTTGCCGAACGCTGTCTTTCTGCTGCATCATAATTATTTTGAAATCCCAACATCGGTTGACCTCTTTTTATACCTAGTTTGTGC
>JAADGR010000010.1 GCA_013152225.1 Calditrichota bacterium | reverse complement strand
AAATTGAGAATTCCCTGGGCAAAGTTGCCAAAATCGATATTGTTGATATTCTTCAGCCGCAGCGCCTGTTGGGTTCCTGGGAAATTCGGTTTCCCAAAGGATGGGGAGCTCCAGAGTCTGTCATGTTCGATAGTTTAAAATCGTGGACAAAAGATTCCGAGCCTGGTGTGAAATATTTTTCCGGTACGGCTTGTTACAGAAAGCAATTTGATGTTCCCGGAAAGATGCTTGAAAAGGGCAAATATTTTTATCTGGATCTGGGTGAGGTTAAGAACATTGCCGAAGTGAGTCTGAACGGCAAGAAGCTTGGGATTTTGTGGAAAAAGCCTTTTCGTGTAAATATAACCGATGCAATTAAGGTCGGCAAGAATGAGCTTGAGGTCAGGATAACGAATCTCTGGCCCAATCGTCTTATAGGGGATCAGTTTTTGCCTGAAAATCAAAGGTATACGCACACAAATATTAAAAAATTTACCAGGGATTCTCCTTTAATGGAATCCGGACTTTTGGGTCCGGTACGAATTTTAGCAGCGCAGGTAGTGGAAGTAAGATTGTGATAGAGAGATCAATCCTATATGTTTACAGAGGGGACTAATGATAGATGATTAACCAAATATTTTTTTGAACTATATTTGCAAGTTATTATTAATACGAGAGGTAAGTCAATGACATCAAGAGAACGTGTTTTAAGCGCTTTTGAGAGAAAAGGATATGATCGAATTCCTATCAAGCACGAGGGCACTCCTGAAGTCAATCACATGCTCATGGATCACTTTGGCTTAAAGAATATGGAACAGTTGCTACGCGTGGTTGGCGATGATTTTCGCTACGTTGAACCAATCTATATTGGGCCGGAACTGCGAACATTTCCAGACGGCAGCGTTGAAGGCTACTGGGGAGAGCGGTATAAATATGCCGAATTTGAAGGGGGAAAATATTTGGAAGCGCTCTATCTCCCATTCGCTAATGTTCATTCGCTGGAAGAGTTAGACCGTTCACATTTCCCATCTGCAGATTGGTTTGACTATTCGACTATTAAGGAGCAAGCTCAGGCTATAGGTGAAGAATATGCCGTTTGCTTCGGCACGGCTGGCGACATGGATTTTATAAACAGCATCGCTCGCGCCCGGGGAACCGAACAAGTCTTAATTGATCTCATTACGGACGATCCTGTCTATCTGGAAATCATGGATGCAAGATTTGAATTTTATTATGAAATGCACAGGCGCGTTTTAGAAGCGGCTGATGGGATGATCGATTTTACTCATATCGGCGAAGATCTTGGAACCCAGAGAGGGCAGATCATTAATACAGAGATTTTTGAAAAACATTTTGCTCCCAAGTTCAAAAAGTATTTCGATATGGCCCATAGTTATGGCGCACGAATCATGATGCATATGTGCGGTTGCGTGAGGGCTTTTTTATCAAGACTGATCGAACTGGGTTTGGATGTGTACGACGTTGTCCAGCCGACGACGCCTGAGATGGATATTGCCGTCCTTAAACGGGATTTTGGCGATAAACTCTCATTTTGCGGTAGCGTCTCTGTGCAAACCACCATAGCTTTTGGCGAGCCTGAGGATGTCGAGCGTGAAGTAAACAGACGTTTAGAATTATTCCCTAAAGGCGGATTATTTCTTGGTCCAACGCATGCGATTCAAGTAGGATCGCCTCTGGAGAATATTTTAGCGCTTTACCGCTGCGCTGGTAGTCTAATTGAAAAGATAGACCAATCTATCTTAAATATTGTTGAAGATAAAGAAAGCGTTGATAAAATCGATATGTCAAAATTATTTTAAATTCAAGGATGGGTCGCACTTTGTCTCCATGAACGCCAATTTTGTGCTTCTTTTATTTTCTCCACGGCATTGAATATCAATAGATTCATGCGTCATAAAGGCGGTAAACATTTTTAGGTCGAACGAAGAAAGAAATAATTAAAAAATATCGACGATTTTTGTGATAGCGGTTAGGTTCTTTAAACCAGAGTTCCTAAATGATTTGATGTTGGTAAAAGCTATCTGCAATTCTATCCATGACGAAATTGTCATAAATTGAAAGATGTTCTTTCATGAAAAATGGAGGATTGACGTATGTCAGCAATTTTTGGAGTGTTGGCTTCAGTTGTTTCAGGATTGTTGAACGGAAGTTTTGCTGTTCCGATGAAAAAGACATTGAAATGGGAGTGGGAAAATACGTGGCTTATCTATGCATTGACGGCCATGATTTTTTATCCGGTAGTTATGACTTTGCTTTTTGTGCCGAATTTAATAGGCATATACCAACAGACGCCTTCCAACGTCCTCTGGTGGACTTTTCTTTTCGGTGTGGGTTGGGGAATTGGCTCTTTGATGTTCGGACTTGGATTACATCTGGTCGGTCTATCTCTGGGATATACAATTATGATTGGTGTTATTGCCGTAGCCGGAGCATTGGTACCCATGCTGTCTCATCATCCCGAATTATTATTCACCCGTGGAGGATTGGTTATTATGATGGCTATGTTTATAATGGTTGTCGGAGTCATTAGATGCGGTCTTGCCGGCAAGATCCGTGAACAAAATTCAAATCAAACGAATAGAACAAAGAAAACAGAACCGTCTTTTGCAATAGGAATATTAATATGTATATTAGCTGGTGTACTGAGCAGCATGCTGAATTTTGCGTTTTATTTTGGCAGTCCGATAATAAACATTGCCAAAATCTATTTGGGCGCTTCAACAACAAATTTCCAATTGAATCATACTGTATGGTTTATTACGTTAACAGGTGGATTTGTTCCTTTTTTAATATATTGCGGATATCTCCTAATAAAAAATGATTCATGGAGAAAATATTCCGAATATAGAACTGGTAGTTATTGGTTTTGGGCATTTCTGATGGGAACGCTTTGGACAGGAGCTATTGTTTTGTACGGCATCAGTGCTTCCAGTCTTGGAGAATTGGGAACGACGATCGGTTGGCTCGTTTTAATGGCTATCACGGTGTTGGTTGCTAATATATGGGGCATATTCACCGGAGAATGGAAAAATGTGCCTAAAAAAGCCAGAATCTTCATGTGGCAAGGATTGGTATTGCTTATTTTCTCAGTTTTGCTTGTAGGATGGGGTAAATTGTTGCTTATTTAAAATATTGAGCTTCGTCCTGTTATGTTTTTGCAATACACACCATATAAAAGCGAAAAAAAGTAACCGGTCATAAGTAATTTCGAAAAAATAAGGAGGAGCAAAATGAAGAGACAGGCATTCTGTATGAAATTGAAAAAAGGTTATAAAGATGAATACAAAAAACGTCATGACGAAATCTGGCCGCAATTAAAAGAAGCACTGACAAAGGCGGGTGTTTCCGATTATTCTATCTATCTTGATGAGGAAACAAATACGCTATTCGCAGTTCAAAAGCTTAGTGAAGATAATACCGCCGATGACCTGCCTGGTCATTCTATCGTTCGTAAATGGTGGAATTATATGTCTGATATTATGGAGACAAATCCGGACAAATCTCCTGTCGTTGCACCTCTGAAAGAAATGTTTTACATGGACTAAAATACTAACTTTTAACTTAGATAAAGGAAAGAGCGAAATGAAACCACGAGAAAGAGTATTAAAGGCATTTCGAAAGATGAGTGGTAATCCTGACCGGGTGCCGGTACAATTTGAGATGTGCCGGCAGTTATTGGATCATTTTGGTGAAAAACTTGGCATTCCCGTCAAGTATACAAACAATCTCTATGAAGATGTTACTTATCGAATTAGCGGCAATGAGGTGCGCACAGCTATGGGCTGCGATGTTGTTGTAACCGGTGCAGGTACGGCTGATGATTTTAAAGCGAAAAAGTTTGACGACGGAACCTGGCTCAATGAATATGGAATGAGAATGAGGCAAGGTGATATATATGTTGAAGTTGCCGAATATCCACTGGCCCACATTCAAACAGCCGCCGATGTGGCGTCATACTCATTTCCGGATGCAAATGCGCGTGGTCGGTATCGCGATGCTGAAGCTCTGGTGAATCGATACAAAGAAGACTATTTTATAATCGGTGATATCGAGGTTACCATTTTTAGCCTTGCTCAGCAGCTCGTCGGTATGGAAAAACTCATGATGGATATGGCACTGGGTGCTGAATATCTGCAACCGCTATTTAAAGCCTGTACCGATTTTCAAATAGAAATTGGCCGGAATCTGGCAAAATTGGGAGTCGATGCGTTCTGGGTTGGAGACGATTTTGGCTCACAGACAAATTTACTTTTTTCTGTTAAAATGTTCGGGGATTTGCTGCAACCCCATTATGAAAGATTGATCAAAGGTATCAAAGATGCAAAGCCGGACATTATTCCTATTCTCCACTGTGACGGAGCTGTCAGCAAATTACTTGATAAAATATGGGATGTTGGTTTTCAAGTCTTTAATCCTGTTCAGCCAGGAGTACCAGGCCATGGGCCAAAAGAACTAAAAGATGCTTTCGGAGATAGATTTGTATTCTGGGGTGCTATTGATCAGCAGGAATTATTGCCTAATGGAACAGATGAAGAACTGGAAGCTGATATTATAGAAAAAATACAGATTCTGGGCAAAAATCGTGGTTATATGATCTCTCCAGCTCATATCATTCAGGCTGATGTATCGCCCGCAAGAGTTGAAAAATTTATAGAATTATGCAAAAAACATGGAGGAGTAATTCGTAAAAAGTCGAAAAGCATGTCATCGCGAGGAGCGGAGCGACGAAGCGATCTTTAAAAAACTGCACTTGATCGTTTGCCGCTTATTTAAAATCGCGGGATCTCCGACAACCCGGGATTATGTGGCGGCTTTGTGCGCTGCCTATGATCGCCCTGGGAATCCCTTCCCAGGACGATCAAAAAGTGTTTTCTTTCTCCGGCCGATTTTGCTCTGTTTTCATTGTATTCGTCATTCTGTTATACTAATAACATTAACGTCTACATTGTAATTAACATTCCAATCCCCGCTCCAAGTGCAACTCCAATTCCAACTCCAATTGCAATATTTCCAAGTGCAACCCCGACCCCAGCTCCAATTGCAACTCCTATCCCTGCACCTAATGCCATACCGGAACCATTATCACATTTTGAAGTGTCGCTTTTATTATTTGCAGTCATATTTTCCCTCATTAAAAATTGATAAATTTGTATTATCCTGTGATTGGACAAATATTTTTTGGCTATTTTTTCTGTTTTAAAAGATATGTTTAAGCCGCTAATTTTTGAATCCCTGATTTCCATTAATCTAACAACAAGGAGGTTTACCATGACACTCGAAGAACTGCTCCACTATATGGAGCAAGACCTGCAACTCGGGGGATGTCCGAATCCGCCCAATTTAATTACCTGCGTGCGGCATCAGGTTCTTTTCCACCTACACCCTGGAAAAAGAATGGCCGACGTTCAAGCTGATGCGCTGGCCGCA
>JAADGR010000249.1 GCA_013152225.1 Calditrichota bacterium | reverse complement strand
AGGAACAGCAAAATCTTTCTTTATAATATCGAAACGAAAAAGAGATTTCCTGTTACCGACAATTTCTATGACAATTTGAATCCGTCATTCGACGCCAATGGAGATTATTTGTATTTTCTTTCCTACCGGAATTTTGATGTACAGATGGACGTGTTTGAAGATGATCATATCATCCCCGATCCTGTGAAAATTATGGCCGTGCAGCTCAAAGCGGGGCAAAAGCCGCCCTTCCTAAAGGCGGGTAAAAAGGAAGAGGAAAAAGAAAAGAAGGAGCCGTTCAGAATTGATGTGAAGGGTATCGGGGAGCGCATTTTTCCGTTTCCGGTTAAAGGAGGAAATTACTTTTATTTAAAAGCCGGCAAGGAGTATGTAACCTGGGCTTCGGTGGATCGATTCGGAGATGACGAATACGATCAGATTTTCACACCAAAAGGAAATGACAAATTTACTCTGCACATTTTCAACATGAAGGACGAAAAAAAAGTCACTCTTGATAAAAAAATCAGTGACTGGAAATTATCCGCCAACCGGGAGCAGATGATCATAAAAAAGAGGAACGCCTACTATGTCGAAAAAGTGCAGAAAGCATTTTCATCCAAAAAATTGGGAGAACAAATTTCTCTCGACAACATGATTTACCATGTCAAGCCGCACAAAGAGTGGGCACAGATTTTCAATGACACCTGGCGCTGGTACCGGGATTTTTTCTACGATCCGAATATGCACGGACGGAACTGGAAAAAGATGGGGGAAACATATCGCTCTTATTTGTCGCAGATTCATTCACGCGCAAATTTAAACTGGCTTCTCAGTCAAATGGTCGGCGAGCTGTGTGTTTCCCATACCTATGTTTTTGGCGGCGACAATGGTCCTCAAAAGGAACCGGACAATAAAGTGTACACCGGTTTGCTGGGAGCAGAACTTCAGCCGTCAAAAAGCGGCTATTATAAATTGCAAAAAATATTCGGGCCAATCGAGTACAATCGCAACTTAACCGCCCCACTTGTTCGCCCGGATTTCGACATTACCGAGGGAGATTATCTCATTTCCATAGACGGCCACGAGATCAAATATCCCGAAAATCCGTACAAATATCTTCAGGTTGTTAAAGGACAAAAAGTATCGCTGGCCGTGAACGGGAAACCGTCGCCGGAAGGGGTAAAGACGTACAGGGTCAAGCCTGCCCGGTCGGAATATACACTGCGTTATAATCGCTGGCTGGCGGACAATATTAAAACCGTATTAAAAGAAAGCAACGGCGAAATTGGCTATATGCATCTCACGGCAATGAGTTCACAAAATGTGGCGCAGTTTGATAAATTCTGGCGGGCGTTTCGGTACAAAAAGGGACTTATCATCGATGTGCGCGGTAACGGCGGCGGCTGGACCGAATATTTTATGATCGACAAACTCGAACGCAAAATGGTTGCCTATAATTGTCTCCATAATATGAAACCCTTTCGCTACCCAGGCAGCACTTCCAACGCGCATTTAGTTGTTCTGACCAACGAGTATAACGGCTCTGATGGTGAGGCGTTTGTCGAGCATTTCAAAGCGGAAAAACTGGGAACAGTCATCGGTGTGCCGTCATGGGGTGGATTAGTTGGAATCGTTAATGCGCAAAAGACTATCGACAACGGCACGGTCTACCAATCCAATAATGCTTTTTATGGACGACAAGGGAAATGGCTGGTCGAAAACCACGGGGCGGATCCGGATATTCTGGTAGAAAATGATCCGGCTTCCAGAATGCGCGGCGAAGACAAACAGCTTGAAACGGGAATTCAGGTTTTAATAAAAAAAATCAAAGAGCATCCGTTTGTTTTTCCGAAAAAACCGGCGTACCCAATTAAATAAGCAAGCGTTATCCTATTGAATATACTTAACCGTGTCATTGCGAGCGAAACGGAAATGTCGAAAGGCATGTCATCGCGAGGAGCGGAGCGATAGTTTATCCCGAGTTATCGGGAAAGCGATCCTTATAAAACAACACGTTAGTCGACATCCAGATTGCTTCGCTTCGCTCGCAATGACATTTTCGGACTTTTTACGAATGACTCATTTATAAAAAAAGGCCTCTCAAAACGGGAGGCCTTTTTTAAAACAATTCCAGCGCAGGCAGTTTGCACCCAAATGAACGATCTGTCTGTCAATTTCCAAAGGAAGCCCAAACCGATTTGAGATATTTTTCAATACTATCGATTGCTGTGGCTGCTTCGCGGGAACCCATTTCCACGGTTCGTTCTTTGCCGGGATAATAGACGCAATCACCTGCCGCAAATATGCCGGGACGGGAAGTGTGCATATCCTCCGTCACCTTTATGCCGTTTTTCTTCAGTTCAACGCCAAAACTTTCAAGATCATTCAAATTGGCCAGGTAACCACGCGCCATAATGATAATATCGGTGTCGATTGTTTTTTCCTCACCGGTCGTTACATGGAAAACTTTGATCCCGGTTACTTTTTTATCCCCTAAAAGTTCCAGTAATCCGTAGGGCTCCAGAATATCCATGTTCGGCGGCACGGATAAATTTCCTTCCAGCCAGCCATAAGATTTAATGAAGCGCCAGTTGATGACGAGAACGCTTTTCGCGCCGGCAGCAGCCTGCAATGCCCATCCGGCTGTTTCCTGCGATCCCCCGACGACAACGACCTTTTTCCCCAGCACTTCCTTGTCATCCTTGATTTCGCACAAGATACCCGCCTTGCATTTTTCTTCATCACTTAATTTGGCCAAAGATTTGGGCATGAAAATACCACGACCCGTGGTAAGCAGAATAGATCGCGCGAGATGTTCCCCCTTGTCTGTATTAATCGTAAAAATGAAATCTTTTTGTGTAATACCGGTTACGCGTTCATTGAAAACATATTTGGGTTGATATTTTTTTGTTTGCGAAATCAACGTTTCAGCAAGCTGCCCTGCCGTCCACCTGTCGGCGCCGGGGACATCACTGAGAGGAATCCGTGGATCAAGATTTTTCAATTTTCCACCCAAACTGTCTGATTTTTCGATGAGCAGTACCCTCATCCCTTTTTTTAAAGCATATTGGTTGGCATAAATGCCAACTGCACCGCCACCTATGATGATCAAATCATGTATAGCACTCATAAAAATTTGACCTTTCTATAAAGATAAAAACTTCTCTAATAAACAGCTATTTTGAGATAAAATCAAGAAAAATATGATGCAGGATGATTATACAATGTGCCGGTTACCGATTTTAACAACCTGTAAAGATTTTTCATTCCTTAATTCATTTTTCTATGAACTGCGTTGCCTAGCGATTACTCTCCCTTATGCGAAACGCACGTTGTCCAGATTTCATCTTGTTCCAAAGCTCATGCTTTGGAACATAAAAAATTAAGGAAGCTTTGCTTCTCACACAAAATGGACAAACGGCTGTCATATTAATACTTGTCACCTATTTCGGAAGCAGAGCTTCTCCGAGTCAATCGGTTCACAAGCAGGAGCTTGGGAACCAGGGTTCAACTCGTTCAGAATTTGCACTTGCCCCTGATCCTTTCCGTACGAACCCATGATGTACAATTCGGGATAATGTGCTACGCAATAGTCATCACCGCTGCAAATTCTGTTGTAAATACCGCTGCATAATGCGCTTCAAAAATTCGTTTTTATTGATACTCAGTCCGATTTCGCAATTCGGCGTCTTGCTTTCATCAATCAATGTAAAGGCCTTGTTAGTGACATGCACATTTGCTGCACGTGTGCCAAACAATTCCGGCCAGAGGAACATACCCACAGCGACGACGTCATAAAGAACCGGTGTTTCTATGCCCCACAGCGAATAAAGCCCGCATAACGCATTGGTTAAAGGCGACTGGCGCATGAGTAATTTCAAGCGTAAATCCTTTTCAAATTTAACAAAAGTTGTTACATCAAGGCCGGCGTAGGTGATGTCCGCACCGGACGAGGCAAACAGCTTGGATGACTCGACGTCGGCGCGAACATTCCATTCGGCGCTGGGGATGGGGCCGCTGCCATAGCCCATGTAAAAAGAGCCGAACATGGAATAGATATGCTTTGCTAATTTCAGCGCTTGCGAATCTTTTCTTGCCACATCGCCCATGTTGGTAACCGGCCCGATGGTAAAAATGACAATTTCATGTGGATATTTGCGCAGCATTTCGATGATAAAATCAGCAGCAGGCTTTTTGATCGGCTTGATTTTATCGAAACCTTCGGCCCAGTAAAATTGCGGCATGTATGTCGCCGGTTTTTTGCTCTCGCCAACAACTTCTCCTGTCTCCCGGCCAACAGCCACGGGAATATCATTGCGGCCGGTTTCATAAAGTAACCGGCAGGCAACCTGTGCTCTCTTTTCCGTCATACCATGGCCGACGGTAACACCCAACAGATCAAATTCGGGACTGGAAAGAATGAGCGCCAGGGCAAAAGCATCATCGATATCGCCGCCGATGTCCGTATCCAAAATTATTTTTTGCTTTTGCGCAAGCAATTCTCCTGCATTTAAAATTAGAATTGCGAAAACACCGGCTAGCAAAAATTGAAACCATTTCATGATAAGCTCCTCATAAATATTTGTACGGCTGAATTGGGCCAATGTATTTCACCGGCTCTTTGGCAGAGTCTTTCAGGGATGGATTCATTTCTTGGGCAAGAACGGAAACAGCCATCCCCAAAACAAGGATTAACAAAACGTAAAATTTCAAGACATCGGCAATTCGAAGCATATTTTTCTCCGTCTCATCCATGGTCTGTTCACAGCCAGCCGGTCAGGTCTGCCAACAGCGTTGCATAATGGACAAAATGCGGCCAGGAAATATCAAACGGCACGCCGTGGTCGCAGCCCGGAATGTAGCCGCCGTCTTTGATCACCGGTGCGATGCGTTCCAACTCGGCTTCAATCACTTTACCGCCTTTGGCAATCGCTCTTTTATCCACGCCTTGGCGAAAAGCTATTTTTTCTCCAAACTTTTTTCTATATTCCACAATATCATTTCCCGCAGCTACCTCAATGGGATCACAAACATTGATGCCCGCTTCGATCCAGATCGGA
>JAADGR010000374.1 GCA_013152225.1 Calditrichota bacterium | reverse complement strand
TAATTTGTGAAATGTGAAGGCCAATCGCCAAGTGCGTCATGCTGTAAAAAGTTTATTTTTTCAGCAACATTATTTAATTCGGCATTTTGCCGGGCGATTTTTAGCGCATCCGCTGAAATGTCAATAGCAGTAAGCCGGGCATGCACAGCATTTTTTGCTATCGCGATGGCAATATTTCCCGAGCCTGTGCCTACGTCCAAAACATTGATTTCTTTGCCTTGTGGAAAATTATCATTAATGATCTGCAAGGCGTTCTCAACCAAAACTTCTGTCTCCGGCCTGGGAATGAGCACCCCGGGGGCGACTTTGATCGGAAGAGAGTAAAACTCGGTTTCGCCGATAATGTATTGCAATGGCTCATGATCGAGTCGGCGTTTTAAAAGGGATTTAAATTGTGCAAGTTCATCGGGAATAAGAGGGCGATCAAAATTGACGTATAAATCGATACGCTGAATATGCAGTGAGTGGGCCAAAAGTCTTTCGGCTTCCAGGCGGCTGTTTTCAAACCCCTTTTGATCAAGATAATCAGCAGTCCAGTTTAAAAGGCCGATGAGCTTCCATTGCTGTCTTTTTTGAACGGCTGACAAGGGATTCAGTCCATGCTTTTGAGCTTTTCAGTTCTGTCTGCAATTTGCAGTTGCTCAGTAATTTCTTCGATATCACCCTGAAGTGCTTCCTCCAGACGATAAAGCGTCAGGCCAATGCGGTGGTCGGTAATACGGCCTTGGGGGAAATTGTACGTGCGAATTTTTGCGCTTCGATCCCCGGTGCTGACCATTGAGCGGCGTTCCGCCGTTAGTTTAGCCTGTTCTTCTTCACGCGCTTTTTCATAGAGCCGCGCGCGCAAAACCTTGAGCGCCTTGGCTCTGTTTTTGTGCTGGGATTTTTCATCCTGACAGGTAACGACCAGCCCTGTGGGAATGTGGGTAATGCGAACAGCGGAATCCGTTGTGTTGACGCTCTGTCCACCGGGGCCGGAAGAACGATAAACGTCAATCTTTAAATCATTTGCTGCGATTGCCACATCGATATCTTCTGCTTCCGGCAGCACGGCGACCGAAGCAGCGGATGTATGGATGCGACCGCTGGTCTCGGTTGTCGGCACCCGTTGCACGCGGTGAACGCCGGCTTCATATTTCATTTTGCCATAAACTTGTTTGCCGGATAATAAAAAAATGATTTCACGAAAGCCGCCAATGCCCTGTGCATTGGAACTCAAAATTTCCAATTTCCAATTGTTTTTTTCCGCGAACCTCTGGTACATGCGATATAAATCTCCGGCGAAAAGTCCGGCTTCGTCTCCTCCGGTACCGGCGCGAATTTCTACGACAGCGTTTCGGCTGTCCTGCGGATCTTTGGGAATGAGCAAAAGCTTGAGTTCTTCTTCAATTTTATCCCTCTTTTTCTGCAACTCGGCCATTTCCATTTCAGCTAATTCCCGCAACTCGGTATCGTCGGATTCCTGCAAAACCTCTTCATCGCTTCGGATATCCGAAAGAACCTTCTTGTACTGACGAGTGGTTTTGACGACATCACAGAGTTCGCTTTCCTCCTTGGCCAGCTCGCGGTACTTGTTTGGATTGCTCATAACATTGGGGTCGCTCAGTTGCTGTTCAACCTCTGCGTAGCGTTGTTCAATTTTTAAAAGTTTATCTAACACTCAAAAAACCTCAAATTCTAATAGAATTATCAATAATTCGTCAATGAAGAACTTCAACCTCCGATAATCCAACCTTGGGCTCCTCTCCCAAGGCACTCTTCAATGCTACCAATGCCACTTCGAGCTGGCTTTCATCCGGTTCGCGGGTTGTTAGTTTTTGCAGCCACAGTCCGGGTAAGATGAAAATTTTAAAGAAATTATTTTTATAGCCCTTGTCCGAAAGCCTGATGAGTTCGTAAGAAATGCCGCCGATAACCGGCACAAAAGCCAATCGCAGTAATCTCTCTGCGATATTATCCGGCCTGCCCAGAAACATAAAAACAACAATACTCACCAGCATGACAATCAATAAAAAGCTCGTGCCACATCGCGGATGAAGCGTGGAATATGGCTTGGCAGAATCAACGTTCAGTTCTTTCATGTCCTCAAAAGTGAAAACGCTTTTATGCTCCGCTCCGTGATACTCGAAAATCCTGCGGATATCTTTCCAAAGCGTGATTAAATAAATATAAGCAAGAAAAATCATGAGACGAAAAATTCCATCCACCAGATTAAAAGCAATGCCGGATTGCAAATGGAAAAGTCCCGTCAGCATAAGCGGCACATAAAAAAAGAGCCCCAGTCCCAGAACAAAAGAAAAAAGGACTGTAATGCCCATCCACAGTTTCGCCAGTTTGCTTTTTTCTTTCAACTCTGTTTGGCCATCATCGTTATCTTCTTCCTGAACAGCAATATCTCCGGAGAAGCTGAGAGCGCGCACTCCCAGAACAAGTGATTCGATCAGCACAACAGCGCCGCGAAGAAAGGGCCAGCCGAGCAGTTTAATTTTCTTCGTGATCGATTCAAAGCATTCACTTTTGACGACAATATTTCCGTTCGGCTTGCGCACGGCAACTGCGACCCGTCCGGGGGCGCGCATCATCACGCCCTCGATAACGGCCTGTCCACCGACGGTTACTTTTGTATTTGGCATATTACACGTATTCCATAAATTTCAGCAGTATTTCAGAGTAGGGTAAATAAAAAAAACGGAATACTTCCTTTTAATCAAAAAAGGAGAAATTATTCCGTTTTTATAAATTTTGAAAACGCTATGAATTCTTGGCAGCTTTTTTGTTGTAATTACTGTATTTCCTGCGGAACAACTCTACGCGGCCTGCTGTATCCAGCAATTTCTGTTTACCGGTAAAGAAGGGATGACATTCGGAACAAATTTCCAGTTTTACATCACCCATTGTTGAACGCACCTGAAAGGAGTTCCCACAGGCACAAGTAACCGCGCCGAGCGTATATTTAGGATGAATTCCCTTTTTCAATTTTATTCCTCCTTGAAACGAACTATAGATATCATTATAAAACTCAAGTTCTAATAGTAGCAAAAAATATGATTAATTGCAAGGAAAAGATTGTCCTGCCAACAAGTAAGGGAATATCTTGCGGCTTTTATTTATCGTAAGCTTTCAAAAAATTTGATTCTACGAACTCAAAAAAGACAAAATAATTAACGGCAAAACTATTTTGGGCAAAACGATTTGACGAAATATTTTCTGATCGCACCGGGAATCCATCCGGCGTAGATAATTTTCAGACCTCAAATTTCTCCTATAAAATCAGGTTCGTCGGTTCTTGACAAATCTCTGGCTCTTTTAAAAAAACTGGGCAAAAAGTCCTCCCGGATTTTCAAAGCCCGGGAGGATTTTTGCAAGACTCGATTGGTCTGAATTATTTCATGAAAACCATCCGCCGTACCTGGGTGAAATCACCGGCCTGCAGTTTGTAAAAGTAAAGTCCTGAGGTCACTTGATGGCCCTTGGAATCCGTACCATCCCAAACTACTTTATAGCTGCTCGCCGTCTGCTGGCCATTTACCAGCGTTTTGACAACCTCACCCTGAATGTTGATAATATCCAGGCGAACCTGCGATGCGGTTGGCAATGCGTATTGAATAGTGGTTGTCGGATTGAACGGGTTGGGATAGTTCTGCGACAATTCATATTTTTGCGGTAGTGCTTCCGCTTTTTCACCGCCGACACCCGTTACTTCGGTCGGCGAAAGTGTAAAGTCCACGCTTTGGACGTCCCACTGATCAGACTCGCCCACGCTTACGGTCGAAGCACCGGACTCGGTCGATGCATCGGGATAATACTCGGTGTTGTAAGGAGAGCGTGATGCCTGCACGTAATAGTCGCCTTCTTCGATACCGCCCATGGCATAAGAGCCGTCGGCTCCGCTTCGCTCGGAAGCAACAACATTGTTGTCTGTGTCTATGGCATAGACATAAGCACCTTCAATGTTCATGCCGTCGTCGCTTCTAACGATGCCGGAAATCGTTCCGAGAGAACTGCCGCCGGTCGGTGTTTTGAAGTCAAAGCCCCAGCCAGGATCAAGTGAAAAGTCGATGCCCGACTTTTCTTCCGTTCCGTCGAACTCTATGACCTCAGCGTCCCAGGGAGTTGTGCTGTTATCGTAAAACTCTGCGATATAATCTCTGGCCCAGGAACTGGCGACGTATGTTCCCGCCGGGATTCCACCGAGAAGATATTGGCCGTTTTCATCTGTTGTTGTCGTGTAAAGAATCCGGCCCCAGTTTCTGAAATTGCCGTTAAATTGTGGGTGGTGAATTGTCGGAAAAATCGTCACTATGGCACCGGCAATCGGACTACCTGTGGAGGCATCTGTAACGACACCGGAAAGCTTGCTGCCTTCCGCCGGAAATGGTGGAATTGAGAAATTAATATCCGGCGTATCCTCGCCACCGGTGACCGTAACCGGCGTGGCCGCGTCTTTATCGGCTGCATCATCATAATATTCCTGGTAGCCGTTTTTGCGAACCGAGACATAATAATCGCCGTCGCGAAGCAGCTTGAGGGTGTAATTCCCATCTGCATCGGTGAAGGAAATCATAGACGGAAGAGGTCGTTTAAAAGGGCCCCAGGAACGACCGTTGACCGGCACAGCTTCCACGTACGCCCAGGCAACAGGTGATCCGTCATCGTCGGAAACAACCTTCCCCGATATGGAGCCAAATTCACTGTCAACGTTCATGTTGAAATCGATATCGGTTACTGTTTCGTTATCACCCACTGTGACCGGAGTGGCTTCATCAAAGGAAGAAACGTTGTCATACCAGACGACCTTGCTGTTGAACCAATCCCAAATAATGGCGCCGACATAATAATCGCCGGGGGCAAGGTTTTTCACTTCATAGTATCCCTCTGCGTCCGTCGTAACGAGGCCGATATTCCACAGCCGTCCAAAGTTGTAAAAGACGGAATCCATTTTTCCTACCACACTAATGTGTACGCCTTGCAACGGATTACCATCGGCGTCCATAACGTGGCCGGAGAGGGCACCGGTCGGCATGGCAAACATAAAGTCGATATTCG
>JAADGR010000505.1 GCA_013152225.1 Calditrichota bacterium | reverse complement strand
GACTGGGTTGAGGTTGAATACGATCGTAAATTTAAGGCCGTGAATGACCAATTAATATTTAACTCTCCCCTGCGTGACGGTTCTGCTCTTTACAAAATAACAAATTTTAAAAACGACAATATAAATGTTTTCGATGTCAGTGACTTTTCCGATATAAAACATATCAGCGGGGCTTCCGTTGCAAACGGCACGATTACTTTTGCCGATGGAACCAACGCGAACGCCCCCCGGCATTATGTTGCGCTGACCTCTGCGGCCTATCAAAAAGTTTCAAATGTGAGCGCCGTGGAAATGGCCGATTTGCGCACACCCCGTACCGCTGATTTTATCATTATCACTGCCGACGATTTTTATCAGCAAGCACTCGAATTGGAAAGCCTGCGCGAAAACTGGAATGAAGAAAATCGGCTGGAAACTGAGGTCATTAAAATCTCGGATGTTTTCAACCAGTTTGGCTGGGGCATTGTGGACCCTGCAGCAATCAGGAATTTTCTGGCCTATGCAAAAAGCAACTGGGGAAATCCAAGATATGTGCTTTTGTTAGGTGACGGTCACTATGATTACAAAAACAACCTCTCTGTTCATAATGCAAAAAACCTGATCCCGCCTTATGAAACGAGCGATCGGGGAGAATATACGACCCGTACAACGGATGACTGGTTCACCTATACTTCGGGCGCACAAAACGGTATGCAGATGGCGATCGGCAGATTTCCGGTGCAGACTGTAGACGAAGCACAAAATGTTATAAGCAAAATTGTTAATTATGAAACCAAACCCGATTTTGGCGAGTGGCGTAAAAGAGTTGTCATTGTTGCAGACGATGAGTTGGTCGTCGGTGGCCGCGGCAATGAAACCATACACACAGAGCAGGCGGATGCGCTGGCAGAGCAGCATGTTCCCAAATTGCTTGACGTGAAAAAGATATATCTGATGAACTACCCGGCGGTAAAAACAGCCAGTGTCGCCGGAGTGACCAAGCCGCAGGCATCGGAAGCGTTGATGGAGCAAATTAATCGCGGATCATTGATTGTCAATTGGATCGGTCACGGAAATGAGGACCTGTGGTCGCACGAAAACGTTTTGTACGGGCCAACGGATTTTGCTAAAATTCAGAACGGCGACAAAACCGCTTTGTGGGTAGCAGCGACCTGTGAGTTTGCGTATTGGGACCTGCCGGAGAAGCAAAGTCTGGCCGAAAAAATTCTTAACGCACAAAATCGCGGTGCCATCGGCATGGTTTCTTCCGCCAGGCTTGCATTTGCTACCAGTAATGCGGCGTTTAATTATTCTTTCTATGATCGATTATTCAAAAACTATTCATCTACCGGGTTGACCATGCGAATTGGTGATGCAGTGATGTTGGCAAAAAGAGGGGGGTATGACCGTACAAATAGTGAAAAGTACGGCGTCTTTGGTGATCCATGCATGCGTTTGGGTGCGCCGCGCTATCGTGCTGTCATCGACAAAATTCAACCTGACAGTATTCAGGCGCTGCGAAAAGTTTCTATAAGCGGTCATATCGAAAAAGATAATGCAGCCTGGAATGAATTTTCCGGCCGGGTTTTGCTGCGCGTTCAGGATTCGCGCAAATTAAAAGTCCACGTAACATCATTTGGGACAGAAACGAAATATAAGATGGCGGGCAACAGTATTTTTCGCGGCATTGCCAACATCACCGGCGGACAGTTTGAGGTCGAGTTCATTGTGCCGAAAGACATTTCTTACGGCGGTAATGACGGCCGCGTGGGCGTATATTTTTGGAATGACAAGACGGATGGGGATGGAATTTACGAGGGACTGGTTGTCGGCGGAACCGCTGTCGATCTTGTTGACCACGATGGCCCGACGATGCAGCTTTATTTTAATAACCCGGATTTTGCCCCCGGCGATTATACCACTCCTAATACGATACTGCATGTTAATGTAACGGATTCCCTGAGCGGCGTCAACATTGCCGGAGATATTGGCCACAAGATCATCATGACAATGGACGAGGATGAAGCCAACGCCAGAGATATTACCGAATTTTTCGAATACAACCAGGGAAGCTATGTTTCAGGAACAGTGAAATATCCGCTGTTCAACCTTTCCGAAGGTTTGCATAGAATTCAAGTTAAGGCGTGGGATAATTCGAATAATTCCTCCATTATCGAATCCGGTTTTACAGTCGTTACCGAAGCGGATTTGAAAATACGCAATGTTTTGAATTACCCGAACCCGTTGCAAGAACGGACACAATTTACTTTTGAACTGAGCCGGGACGCAGAAGTTACATTGAAAATTTATTCTGTTGCCGGGCGGCTGCTGCGGTCATTCGAGCCGGTCTCAGGACAAATTGGTTTCAACATTCTTCCCACCGAATGGAATGGAGAGGATCAGGACGGCGACATGCTGGCAAACGGTGTTTACCTCTACAAAATCAGCGCTAAAGCCCACACCGAAAACGGCGAACAACATGCGGACAAGATAGGCAAATTGATCATAGCAAGGTGAAAAAATGGAGAACGGAGACGGGAAACCGGAGAACGGTAGGCATAGCAGATAACAGATAGCAGATAGCAGATTCCGGATACACGAGAATGGCGAATAGTCAAACTCATTTAGTTTCGATTGCTGCTATCCGAAATCCGATATCTGCAATCCGTTCTTTCCTTGCATCTTTACTCACAAATTTCCATATTATTCCCCGGCAATTCATTAAAACATATCCATAAAAAAAGGAGGCTGTTTATGAGAGGCATTTTTTTGTTACTCACCACGGTTTTATTTGCACTGTTTTTAACACCTGATCTTTTCGCACAAAGCTCGTCTTTTAACGGACTTGAAATGAATCTGGGAAATTTATCCCGGCTGTCCCACGCCAAAACGCGATCCATTAGTCCTGAAAATTTTACCGGGGAAAAAGGCAAAGGCGGCATGGCGACCGAAGGAACGGGTGCCCGTGCGGCGAGAGAACTGGGACAGGGCTGGAAAATTTCACCTTCCGTTCGTATTGAATCCAAACAAACTTTTACCCTGGCCGAAATCGACGGCCCGGGTGCGATCCAGCAAATCTGGATGACGCCGAGCGGAAACTGGCGCTATGCCATTTTGCGCTTTTACTGGGACGGTGAGACCGAACCATCGGTTGAAGTACCGGTCGGTGATTTCTTTGCCTGTGGATGGGGAAAATACGCCCAGGTTTCTTCTGTTCCCGTTTGTGTCAATCCGGGAAGTGCTTTCAACTGCTACTGGGTTATGCCCTTTCGCAAGTCGTGCAAGATTACCATGGAAAATCTGAACGACAAGGGCATGACACTCTACTACCAGATCAATTACACGCTCACCGACGTTCCCAAAGACGCCGGGTATTTTCACGCCCAGTTCAGACGAACGAACCCTGTGCCCTACAAATCGGTATATACGATTCTCGATGGTGTCAAAGGGCAGGGACAGTATGTCGGCACCTATCTTGCCTGGGGAGTAAACAATAACGGCTGGTGGGGAGAAGGCGAAATTAAATTCTTCATGGACGGGGACAAAAAATTTCCGACGATTTGCGGCACCGGCACAGAGGATTATTTTTGCGGATCGTACGGATTTGAAGACCCGGTAACGCGCGAATATCTTGAATTCACGACACCCTGGTCCGGCATGCCGCAAGTCATCCGCCCCGACGGCCACAACGTTTCCCAGCAACGATTCGGATTATACCGCTGGCACGTCATGGATCCAATCCGCTTTGAGAAAGACATGCGCGTAACAATCCAGGCACTCGGATGGCGCTCCGGAGGAAGGTACCTCCCCTTGCAGGATGATATTTCATCGGTTGCATTCTGGTACCAAAAAGAACCGCACGCTCCATTTCCTCAACTGCCGGACAGGGATTATCTGGAAATTCAATAAAAAAGCTGCTTTCAATTAAAAAAGCCGGGTGATACACCCGGCTTTTTTCCCCTTGCTTTTCCTGGACAAATTTTATATAATGTTCTAAACCAAATGAGCAGCGGTTTTAAAACGGGGCAAAAAAATGAATGTAAAATAAAAAGGCACAGCACAGATATTTATCTGCGGTGTGCCTTTTTTTGTTTGATCGCCCTGGGAAGGGATTCTCAGGGCGATCGGAAAATTGCTCAGGAGTGCCCATATCGGTTTTGAGCGGCTTATGGAAGACAAACTATGTTAGCCTAATACAAAACTTATAGTAGAAAAATCTTGAAATTTATCGAGGGATTGTATATACTACCAATATGAAAAAATTCAAAATTGTTATCGATACAAATGTTTTAATTTCAGCGCTTCGATCAAGGAAAGGAGCTTCTTTTAAACTTTTTTCTTTATTGGATAGTAACAAATTTATATTAAATATCTCAGTTCCTTTATTGTTGGAGTATGAATCAATAGCAATAAGAGAATTAGATAAATTGAATTTAACTGAAGAAGACATAAATGATTTTTTAGATTACATTTGTACAATAGGAAATAAATGCAAAATATATTATTTATGGCGTCCATACTTGAAAGATATTAAAGATGATTTCGTTTTAGAATTGGCGTTTAATTCAGAGAGTGATTTTATAATCACATATAATAAAAGGGATTTTAAAAAAATAGCGGAATTTGGAATTAATGTATTAAATCCGAAAGAATTTATAGAAATCATAGAGGTAATAAAATGAGCACTTTAAGTTTAAGAATACCTGAGTCATTACATAAACGAGTTATAGAATTATCAAAAAAAGATAAAATCTCAATCAATCAGTTTGTCAGTTCTGCTCTTGCAGAGAAAATTTCTGCTCTTGACACTTTAAACTATCTGGAAGATCGTGCAAAGCGAGGAAAGCGGGAAAAATATTTAAAAGTTCTTGCAAAAATTCCAGATATAGAACCAGAAGCTTATGATCAATTATGAAGATTATGGATTAAATCATTTTTAATATTCATTGTATTTTAAGCATTTGCAGGCTAAATGAACAGGGGATTTATGTGACGCGCCCCGAAAAAGAGCCATGAGTGTTAGAGCTTCAGAGATTAGAAACACAAATTAATACTGCTGCGGCGAAATTTTGTTTTCGTAGCCT
>JAADGR010000343.1 GCA_013152225.1 Calditrichota bacterium | reverse complement strand
GGCATTGCTCAGTTGGCAATCAAGTAGTCATTAAAAATTATACTACAGGGTTTCCATGATCCGTTTAATTTTATCAAAGGCCCAATCCAAATCTTCTTTTGTAATTATCAGGGGTGGGGCGAAACGGATCACTGTTTCATGTGTTTCCTTGCACAAGAGGCCTTCTTTTTCCAAGGCTTCGCAAAAACGTCGGGCGCCGCCGGCTTTTGCAACGAGTTCAAGGCCAATGAGCAAGCCCTTACCACGCACTCCTTTAATATGAGGGCTGCGGATCGTTCTCAGTTTTTCAACAAAGTATTCGCCCATTTCATAAGCGCGCTGCGGCAGGTCTTCTTCCACAAGAATTTTGAGAGCTTCCCGGGCAACGGCGCTTCCAAGCGGATTGCCGCCAAACGTGCTGCCGTGATCTCCGGGATTAAAAACGTTCATTACTTCTTCTTTTGCAAGGAAAGCGGAAACGGGGTACAAGCCACCGCTCAAGGCTTTTCCGATGATGACGCCGTCAGGCTGGACATTTTCATATTGAAAAGCGAACAACTTGCCACAGCGACCCAGTCCGGACTGTATTTCATCGAGAATAAATAAACTGTTATATTCTTGGCATAAATCCTGAATTTGTTCAAGATACCCCTGCGGCGGGATGATGATGCCGCCTTCTCCCTGGATCGGCTCGATGAGAACAGCAACCGTATTTTCAGTCATGGCTTGGCGAAGAGCCTCAATGTTTCCATATTCGACAACTTTAAATCCGGGCGTAAAAGGCCCGAACCCGTCTTTGTATTGTTCCTCTGTGGAAAAACCAACAATGGTGGTGGTGCGTCCATGAAAGTTGTTGGCAAATACAATGATCTCCGCTTTGTCTTTTTCAACTCCCTTGACCTTATAACCCCATTTTCGCGCAGCTTTGATCGCTGTTTCCACAGCTTCGGCGCCGCTGTTCATTGGCAAAACGCGATCAAAACCGGTTGTCTCGCACAATTCCCGGCAGAGCAGTGGAAGCTGATCGTTGCGAAAAGCGCGGGAGGTAAGGGTTAACTTTTCAGCCTGTTCCTTCATTATAGCAACAAGGCGTGGATGACAATGTCCCTGGTTTAGCGCAGAATAGGCGCTGAGAAAATCCAGGTATTTATTTCCATCCACATCGTACACCCACACGCCTTGTCCGCGTGTAATGACGACATCCAGGGGATGATAGTTATGCGCTCCGTATTTGTCTTCTATTTGAATGAGTTCTTTTGATGTCATGAGTCCTCCATTCCAAAGTTAAAAATTGACCTCAAATCTAACAAATTGCCCGTGAAAAAGCAAGCTTTTCCGGGGCGAGCCGGATTTTGTCTTGATTTAACAAGAAATAACTCGTATTTTTATGACAGATATTGGAGCAACTTTTTCTTTAAAATAGTCCAGAACTATACTTTGGTTAAACGGAAATTTGTTCTTCTAAAAAAACGAAAGGGAAAAAAACAGTGCGAATTCTATCCGGCATACAGCCTTCCGGTTCCCTGCATTTGGGAAATTATTTTGCGATGATGAAAAGGATGATCGAGTACCAGAAAAATCACGAGTTATTTTGTTTCGTCGTCAATTACCATGCACTCACCTCTGTTTTTGATGCTGAAAAATTGCGCTCGCAAACTTTTGAAGCGCTGTGCGATTTTCTGGCGCTTGGTATTGACCCTGAAAAATCCTATTTTTATGTCCAATCTGATATTCCCGAAGTAACAGAATTAACGTGGCTGCTCTCAAACGTAACGCCGATGGGGTTATTGGAAAGAGCGCATTCTTACAAAGATAAAAAGGATAAAGGCATTGCACCCAATCACGGCCTGTTTGCCTATCCGGTGCTCATGGCCGCCGATATTCTGCTCTACGGCGCAGAAAGAGTGCCGGTAGGAAAAGACCAGAAGCAGCACCTTGAAATGACGCGGGATATTGCCATAAAATTTAACCAGACGTATGGCGAAACATTTATCGTGCCGGAACCGGAAATTCCCGGGAATGTCGCTCTGGTACCGGGCATCGACGGACAAAAGATGTCAAAATCTTACGGCAACACAATTGATATTTTCAGTTCCCGCAAGGAACTCAAGAAACGGGCAATGTCCATCGTTACCGATGCCACACCCATTAACGAACCGAAAGACCCGGACAAGTGCAATCTGTTTGCTATCTATTCCCTGTTTTTGGACAAGGAAGGAAAAGCGGAACTGCGTGACAGATATTTGAAACCCGGCTTGAAATACAGCGATGTTAAAAAGGAATTAATCAATGTCATCTGGGACTATTTTGAGCCTTATCGCGAGAAAAGAGAAAAGCTGCTGAACGATCGTGATTATGTTTATGATGTGATGAAAATGGGAGCCGAAAAGACACGGGCAGTGGCAAAGCCTTATCTTGAAAAAGCGCGGGAGAATGTAGGTTTAAATTACTAGTAGATTTATTAAATGCCGGATATTAATGAAATTGGCAGGTAAAAACATGCGAAAAACAGTTGCAAGTTTTCTTTTCGTTTTACTGCTCGCTTCACTTTCTTTGGCACAGAAACGTGCAATGACAGTCGACGATATGTGGGCAATGAAACGAATCGGCGATGTCGCTTTATCGCCTGATGGAAAATTGATCGCGTTTTCTCTCACTCAATACAGTATGGAAGAAAATAAAGGCAACCCGGATATCTGGCTCATGTCCGCTGAAGGCGGGCAGCCGCAACAATTGACGACGAGTGACAAATATGATGGCGCGCCCAAATGGAGTCCGGACGGTTCCGCAATCGCTTTTCTCTCCAACAGAGACGGCTCGATGCAAATTTACGAGCTTTCACTGGCAGGCGGCGAAGCAAAAAGGATCACCGATTTCCCTGTGGATATTCAGGAATTTTCCTGGTCACCGGATGGAAGCCATTTTGCATTTTATGCCAACGTTTTTGCAGATACAAAATCATTGCAGGAAAGCGCTGCCAGAGACAAACAGCGCCAAGAGTCAAAAGTTAAGGCGCGCATCATCGACCACCTCTTTTTTCGTGCCTGGAACAGATGGACAGACGGCAAGCGTTCTCACGTTTTTGTTTGTGATGAAAAAGGCGGCAATGTCATTGATCTGACCCCGGGGGAATACGATACGCCGCCACTCGATCTCGGCGGAGCGCACGATTTCGTTTTCTCACCGGATGGAAAAGAAGTGGCGTTTGTCAGCAATCACGACGCGATGCCGGCAGCTTCGACAAACAACGACATTTTCCTCGTGCCGGTTAAAGGAGGAAAAGCGACATGCCTCACCGCGGCGAACAAAGCCGTCGATAACCAACCGGTTTATTCACCGGACGGAAAATATATTGCTTATCGTGCCATGAAGCGCCCCGGCTTTGAGGCCGATCAGTATGAAATCATTCTTTACAACCGCAAAACAGGCGAAAGACATTCGTTAACGGACTCTTTTGATCGCAACCCCGGAGAAGTTGTATGGGCGCCGGACGGGAAAAAACTCTATTTTACTATAGAGGATCAGGGATTGAACAAAATTTGTTGCGTCGATATTAAATCGATGACAATCAAAAAGCTTGTGCAGGAACATTATAATAGCGGTTTGTCGGTCAGTGCGGACGGAAAAAAATTGTACTTTAAACGCCAGGCTGTAAATCTTCCTTATGAAATTTTTTGTGCCGATGCCGATGGCAAAAACGTTCAGCAAATAAGTTTTGTCAACAAAAAGCTGCTGGATCAACTGGAACTGAATCCGGTAGAAAATTTTTGGTTTACAAGTTTTGACGGCAAAAAAGCGCATGGATTTATTTTAAAGCCGCCGTTTTTTGATGCCAATAAAAAATATCCGTTGATCTATCTCATCCACGGAGGGCCCCAGGGTATGTGGAGCGATGATTATCATTATCGCTGGAACGCCTCCATGTTCGCTGCGCCGGGATATGTTGTCGCCATGGTTAACTTTCGCGGCTCAAAAGGCTACGGACAGGCGTGGTGCGATGCGGTCAGCAAAAACTGGGGCGGCGGACCTTATAAGGATTTGATGAGCGGACTGGATTACGTGCTGCAAAACTTTTCCTTCATTGACAAAAAGCAAGTGGTCGCCGCCGGGGCCAGCTATGGCGGTTTTATGATCAACTGGATCGCCACGCACACCGACCGCTTCAAAGCGCTCGTATGTCACGACGGCGTATTCGATCAGCGCAGCATGTACGGAGCAACAGAGGAGCTGTGGTTTCCGGAATGGGAATTCGGTGGAACACCTTACGAGCATCCTGCGTTATATGAAAAGTATTCGCCTTCTTTTTTTGCAAAGAATTTTGCCAAATATAAAACGCCAATGCTCATTTTTCATGGTCAGCATGATTTTCGTGTTCCGGTGACCCAGGCGTTTCAATTGTTCACCGCATTGCAGCGCTATAACGTTCCTTCGCGGCTGGTCTATTTCCCGGATGAGACACATTTTGTCACAAAACCACAAAACGCGAAATTGTGGTGGTCTGAAATCTTTTCCTGGTATAACAAATGGTTGAAGCAATGAAAACTCGTATTTTCATACTAGTTTGTCTCAGTTTGTTTTTAGCAGCCCTGTTGGGTTGCAAAAACCCGCTGAAAGACGAAAAGAAAAAAGAACTTGTTATCGAAAAGGTCTTTTATTCCGCGCCCATGGGCAGGCATATTTACTATTGGGACGGAAAAGACAAAAACAAAAAATATATCTCGCCCGGCAAATATATCGTCGTCATGGAAGTAAAGCAGTTTCAGGATCAGGACACGTTCGTTGCACAGCCCGACGGCAAAATACGCAAGAATGACGATGGTATTTATTATTATAACGAGATATGGAATGACTATGAATTACTGCACCCGGAACCGGACCCCTTTAAAATCAGGGAAGGCGTGCGCATTTCATTTCTCGTTAGTCAACCGGCTAATGTAAAAATATCTATCTTTAAGAATTAGAACGATTCGATAGCTGGTTTGTGATAGAAACATTACAAATTGGATTAATTTTTATGGAGAACTAGTATGTCAAAATTATCTTCTTTAAAAAAGAGCTTTGGAATTACCGATGATTCTCAAGTAGAATAC
>JAADGR010000437.1 GCA_013152225.1 Calditrichota bacterium | reverse complement strand
ATTTGATTTTGATGACGAGATTACAGCGGAAAGTTGTATTACCCATAACGGTGAAATTGTCCACGAAAGAACAAAGGAACTATTAAAGTAAGAATTAGTGCAATTCGTGGTCAAGTTTTTCTACCACGAATTTCACTAATTACACGAATAATAGAGGGGAAAAAGATGGCCGAACTTATTTTTAGAGATGAGGTGTATCAAATAATCGGCGCTGCAATGGAAGTGCATAAAATTTTAGGGCCAGGATTTCTTGAAGCAGTTTATCAGGAAGCTTTGGAAATTGAATTTACTTTAAGAGGAATTCCATATCAGTCACAACCTAAATTGCCTCTTGAATTTAAAAGGCATCCGTTAAAAACTTTTTATGTCCCTGATTTCCTTTGTTTTGATGAAATTATAGTCGAGATAAAAGCAATGAAAAAATGCGGCGAAAGAGAAGAAGCGCAGATTATAAATGCAAATAAAACTGCCAGAAAAAGATTAGGAGTGCTAATCAATTTTGGCGAGCTGTCGCTCTATTGGAAAAGATATATCAATTAGTGAAATTCGTGCAATTCGTGGTCAAGTTTTTCTACCACGAATTAAAATATTCAAAAAGATGACTGGTATTTGCCTATACTAAAAAATACAGTGATAGAAAAAAACTCGAACTATAAATAAAAAACTGCCCTATAAAAAAAATCAATAGTTGGAAGTAATTTTTACGGACTTTTGCTTCAAAGGTACCGATGTATTAATTCGTGAAATTCGTGTTATTCGTGGTTTAAAACGAAAGGAAATAAAATGCCAGAATATTTACTCGTTGGGCTGACGATCTTTGTCCTGTCAATGTTCGCGGGCTTTGAGGTAATTACTAAAGTACCGCCAACGCTGCATACACCGCTGATGTCCGGTGCCAATGCGATTTCCGGCATTGCCATTATCGGCGCGCTATTGGTTACAGGACGAAATGGAATGCATTTAGAAGTTATACTCGGCGTTATTGCAGTTGTTTTCGCCACCATAAATGTCGTCGGCGGTTTCATGGTAACCGACCGGATGCTAAATATGTTTAAGAAGAAAGCAAGTAAAAATTGAGAGACTAACTATGGATGCATTATCAAGTTTTATCGGGCTATCTTATATTGTAGCTGCTTCACTATTCATTATCGGTCTGAAATCAATGAGTTCGCCGGCAACAGCGAGACGGGGCAATTTAATTGGCGCCATCGGCATGTTCATTGCAATCGTCGTAACGTTGCTTGATCGCCAGATCGTAAGTTTTTCCTGGATTATTATCGGTATCATTATCGGCTCCATTATCGGCGCTTTGTCAGCGCGCCTGGTAAAAATGACGGCCATGCCGGAAATGGTCGGCATTTTCAATGGCTTTGGTGGCGGCGCCTCTGCGTTGGTAGCCATTGCCGAGTTCAGTCGTTTTACCTCAGGAAAAGCTGTATTGCCATTGCCTATGGATACCGCTATCACTACAATCATCGGAGTCATCATCGGCGGCATAACATTCAGCGGCAGTATGCTCGCATTTATGAAATTAAAGGGCATGATTTCCGGATCACCGATTACATTCCCTTTACAAAAAGTAGTCAGCGCCCTTGTATTCCTCGGCGCAGTTGCTTTGGGTGTCATCATTACCGGTTGGAAACCGGATCCGTTATTGTTCTATATCATCGTTGGCTTGTCGCTTATTTATGGTATTTTGTTCGTTATTCCTATCGGCGGCGCAGACATGCCGGTTGTTATTTCGCTTTTGAATTCTTTCTCCGGTCTGGCCGCGTGTGCCGCCGGATTCGTTGTCAAAAACAATGTGCTTATCATCGCCGGTTCACTGGTTGGCTCCGCAGGATTAATCCTCACGCAAATTATGTGTAAAGCCATGAACCGCTCCCTGACCAATGTGCTTTTTAGCGCTTTTGGCACCGGGGACATGGCCGCCGGGTCAACAAGCACAACCGGCGACAAAACGGTAAAGTCCGTGGATGCCGAAGAAGCCGCTATGATCATGGGCTATGCCCAATCCGTAATCATTGTTCCCGGCTATGGAATGGCAGCGGCTCAGGCCCAACATGCTGTGCGTGAATTGTCCGAGCTTTTACAAAGCCGCGGTGTGGAAGTAAAATTTGCCATTCACCCGGTCGCCGGTCGTATGCCCGGACACATGAACGTGCTGCTTGCCGAGGCCAATGTGCCCTACACCCTATTGCACGATATGGATGACATCAACCCGGAATTTCCGCACACGGATGTCGCTCTCGTCATTGGTGCAAACGATGTCGTCAATCCTGTTGCCAGACACGACCAGGGCAGCCCCATCTATGGTATGCCCATCCTCGATGTCGACAAAGCGCATCACGTCATCATTATTAAACGCAGCCTCAACCCCGGTTTTGCCGGAATCGACAATGAGTTGTTTTATGATCCAAAAACAATGATGTACTTTGGCAGCGCGAAGGATAAAGTGCAGGAACTGGTTGCGGAGATTAAAAAACTATAGAGTTTTTTCATTATATATGTTAAGGATTAAAATTATGGGCTGTTTTATTTAACGACAAAAGACAAAATAATTCAAATGAACAATCCCTGGATTATCCTGCCAATAATTTATTCTGATTTTCCTGTTGCATTTCTCAAATTTTATTGTTAAGTATTGAGAGACGAATTTGAGGCTGGCCATGGATAATGACGATTCTTCTTCTTTTCCCAAGGGATTTTATCTTTTCTTCTTTATAACATTTTTTATCATTCTTTCCTGTTTTGCGCGTGAGCAAAAGCTGTATTACCGCCTCCACTCCGTCTGGACTCGGTCATTCACTCCATCGATAGCGGATATGGATGATGATGGCAAAGATGAGCTCGTAATCAACTATGGAGATCAAACCGATGTAAGGGACTGGAAACTTCGCTATTTTTACTACAGCTTTAGAATCTCTCTGAATGGTCCATTTTATGTTCAGCTAATTCCTGCAACAAATCCGGATTCTTCAAGTTTCTTAATTACATATCGTCAGGCCGACACAATTTTTGTCAAGATACTAACGCCGACAAAAAAGACGCATGGACAAAGCATACCCGTGGACTCCCTCAAGGACTTTTATTCCTTTGTCCGCTCTCCGGGCACCCCAATTTCGGATTTTTACCAAAGCTTCTCGTACACAACAACCTTTATAAATAAAAATAAAGATAAACGCCGGCTCTTTCGATTCAATACCGGGTGGGACAAACAAGGGAAAAGAGGTCTGCTCTGCACAGATATTAAAAGCCAAAAAATCCTGTGGCAATATACCATAGGGCCTACTATTTATAAAATCATATTGCGGGACATTGACAACGACGGCACCGATGAAATCATTGTCAGCACCTATGCACCAGCCAATGGGGTTAAAGGATCGGAGACAAAAGATGATAGTTCTTATATCATCGTCCTGAATGCAGAGGGCAAGCGTTTATGGAAAAGAAATTTTGGTCCGTACTGGACCGGTGCCTATGCGAATGTCGGTGACTTTGAAGGAAAAGGAAAGAAAAAAATTCTCGTTTGCCAAATGAGTAATCGCGACTTTCCCAACCACCAGGATAAAGTTTTCATTCTCGATCCACTCACGGGAAAAACATTGATCGTTCGAGCAATCGGGGATCGTCTGTCCGCACCTCGTGCACGCGCTCCGAACATCTGCCGGGACTTTAATGGCGACGGAAAAGACGAAATTGTCCTTGGTAATTCAGATGGATATATTCGCATGCTAGGCGGCGATCTCTCTGAAATAATATCCTCAAAAAACTTTGGCCAGCCAATTTTTGTTTCAGCAGTCGAAGATCTTGACGGCGATGGAAATCTGGAAATTGTCTGCTATATGCCGGATGAAAAGATTGTGGTATTAGATAACACTCTGCGAGAGTTGTGCAGCTATCCTGTTTCGTTTAGCGGCATTCTTCCGATCGTGCACAATGGCGCAGAGCCATGTCTTCTGCTTTCATATAAAGTGAACGGTAATCCACAAACAACGTTGTTAAAATTTGAAAAATCAACTATTCCTTTTCCGGTTATGGATACAGCAAAAAGTAGATTAACCTGGGGCACCATTACTTTCTTTTTCTTTTCACTGCTTCTTCTTTTCTGGTACGGCAAAAGGCGATTCGATCAACAGTTTTTAACTGTCATCGCCCAAAATGATTTATCAGATAAACTTTTGCTGCTGAACAAAAGACAAAAAATAAAATATATTGGCGAAGCCTGGACGATTCTTTTTGATACCCATTTTCTTCAGGCACGAGGTAAGAATGTCCGCGAATTTTTGCGCAACAGTAAATTCAATGCGTTGAAAAATGGAATGGAAGGGCTCTTTCACAGCAGAAAAATAGAAACCACTGTATCTATTTCCAACGGATCATCAAAAACCAATTCGTACAGGCTCACTATCCGCTATGTACCCATTTCGCGGCTATACAGCTTTATGCTTTTCGATACAAGTGAGCAGGAATATTTCAAACAAATGCAGCAATGGGCAACGATTGCACAACGGCTGGCGCACGGCATCAAAAATCCTTTGACCACCGTAAAATTGAATGCCGAAGAACTCGACCATTTCCTGGAACAAAAAGCCCCCTCCCAGGCAAACGAGGCATCGGAATATCTTACGGCCATTACCGAGCAGGTGGATCGGCTGAAACGAATGAGCGACGGTTTTATGCGCTTTGTCGAATTTGAAAAGACCATTTTGAAACCTGCGGATATAAACGAGTTGGTGAATGATTTGGTGCCGCAATGGTTCCCTGGAAAATCTTCCAGAATTATCATAGACTATGATCTGGCAGCAGACCTCCCCAACGCGCTGCTGGATGAAAAACAGTTCGAGTATGCCTTTCGCAACATCTTTTTCAATGCCGTGGAAAGCTTTGATGAAAAAGGCGGGCGCATCATCATTTCAACGCGTTTTGTACAGGTTTTTCAGCAGGTAGAAACTTCCGGCAGCAACTCCGATTTTATCGAACTGCAACTGCAAATTCAGGACACCGGCCAAGGCATTCCTCCGGAACTGCTGGATAAGATCATGCAGCCGTATGTTTCTTCCAAACCAGGCGGCACCGGCCTGGGACTGAGCATTGTGCAAAAAATTATGGATAGTCACGGCGGCGAATTACATATTGACAGCCAACAAGGTGCGATGACGACGGTTACCCTTCGCTTCAAAGCGGAAAGTAAAAAAAATATCTGAAACAATACGCAATTGATCGTTTAATGAGCAAGCTCTTGCACTATTGCTCCTGGCATAGGGATTGCAAAGAGCATTTTAATAAACGAATAGATGATCTCTCCTCTTTTCTTGATTTTTTTCGAATTTTAAAATTGAGATTGAATTCTTTATATTAGGGAACTTTATGCCAAACCAAACCATTTTCGTTGTCGATGACGACCCGTCAGTCAACAAAATTTTGGGAAAGATTCTCAGTGG
>JAADGR010000271.1 GCA_013152225.1 Calditrichota bacterium | reverse complement strand
GAAGCGAAGCAATCTGGATGTCGACTAACGTGCTGTTTTATAAAGATCGCTTCGTCGCTCCGCTCCTCGCGATGACATGCTTTTCGACTTTTCACGAATTTGTCAGAAAAATAAAATAAACAAATAAGTTTCAAAATGCAACCGATAAATAGTTATTTTGGCAATAGAATCGTTTGCTGGCTATTCAAAAAATACGCAAACTTTTCCTACGTCTTGATTTTTAAAAGTGTTTTATGTATCTTTAATTGTCAAATCCAGGTAAAAACTTAAAAATCAGCGAGGCTCTAAAATGCAAAGTATACAACCCATAAAACGTCTGGTCGACTTGACGGACCCTTCTAAAAACATAATTTATAATATGACAATCGAACAAGCCAAAGAGGTCGTTGCGCGAGGAACACTGGATGATGTCAGAGCCATCGACGGACAGTTTGCATTAGTTGGCATGAACGGACAGAAAGTACGAATGGCGCGCTCAATAGGAAGACTTTTGCGCTATTTTATTGCAAAAAAGCAGGACGGCCCCTCTCTTGTTGTTGCTGACCGTATCGATACAATTTATAATTACCTGAAAAAGGTAGGACTAGACGACCAATTTCATCCTTCCTATACGCGCATGGCGCCGGCACATTACATCACAGAGATTGCTCTCGTTGGTTGTCCTGACCCGAACCCAACCTATCATCGATTTTTTACGCCCAATCAGGATTCCCTTGCTCCGGATATTCATGATATCGGCACAGTTTATATTCAGACGTTGTATCAGGAGATTGTAAAATGGCTTCAGAACCGTGCGACCGAAGGCCCCATTGGCGTGTGTTTCTCGGGTGGAATAGATAGCGGTTCCGTTTTCTTATTAACCTATCATGCCATGTTACAATTAGGATTTAACCCGGCGCGACTCAAGGCGTTTACCCTCGCTGTTGAGGGCGGCGGTGATGATTTGGCACAGGCAAAATCTTTTCTCGAAAAGCTTGATCTTCTCATGTTCCTGGAGCCAATTGAAGTTTCTAAAAGCGAAATAAATTGGCAGGAAACCATTCGCGTGGTGGAGGATTATAAGCCCCTCGATATTCAATCCGCTGCCATGAACCTGGCATTGTGCAGGGGTATTCGCAAGCATTATCCGGAATGGCGCCATTTGATCGATGGCGATGGTGGAGATGAGAACCTGAAGGATTATCCTATCGAGGAGAATCCGGAGTTGACCATTCGCAGTGTGCTGAATAATAGCATGCTCTACCAGGAGGGTTGGGGCGTTGACTCTATCAAACATTCATTAACCTATTCAGGTGGACTCAGTCGAGGTTACACCCGAACCTATGCACCGACATCTCAGTTCGGCTTCGATGGCTTTAGTCCGTATACCCTTCCAAACGTCATCGAAGTTGCTGAAGCGATCCCATTCATTACTTTGACAAAATGGCGCCATGACAAGTTGTATTCGCTAAAAGGCGAGATCGTCTCCAATGGTGTAAAATCGATTACAGGCATGGACATGCCGGTTTTCCCAAAACGCCGATTTCAACATGGTGCAGCAACACGCCAGGTTTTCGATGACCAATTTCCGGAAAAGCCCGGCGATTACCGTCAGGTTTTCAATGCACTCTATGAATAAAACCACAGATATCCAGATAGATGACCGCTGGATTTTAACCCGGCGTTCGGCGAAAAACCCGGTGAACCCATGGCGGCCATATACTTATCTGGTGGAGAAGGAACGAACGAAAGACGGCGTAGCTGAAAACGTTGCGACCATTTTTTTAACCAATCGAGAATGTCCTTTTCACTGCCTGATGTGCGATCTTTGGAAGAACACCACGGATTGTCGCGTGCCTGATGGTGCAATCCCGGCACAAATCCAATGGGCGCTGGATCGACTCTCCCCTGCACCCAACCTCAAGCTCTACAATAGCGGCAGTTTTTTCGACGCACAGGCGATTCCACCAACAGATTTTCAACAAATTGCAAAACTACTCGATCCATTCAGAACAGTTATTGTCGAAAGTCATCCTCGGTTGGTGAATGATCGCTGCTTGGCTTTTCGGGATTCACTCAAATCCAGACTACACGTGGCCCTGGGCTTGGAAACAGTCCATTCCGATGTGCTCAGGAAATTAAATAAACGCATGACGCTTAAAGATTTTGAGCGTGCCACGAATTATCTCATTCAAAATAAAATCCTGGTTCGCGCCTTCATTTTGCTGCGGCCGCCTTTTCTCACTGAAGCCGAAGGGGTGATTTGGGCCAAACGTTCCATCGATTTCGCTTTCAATATTGGGGTAGAGTGTTGCGTGGTTATCCCCACTCGCGGCGGAAACGGCGCACTGGAAAGATTACGGGAGCAAGGCCTGTTTCATTCACCTACTATCCAGTCTTTGGAAGAAGTGCTTGAATATGGCATTCAGTTGAATTATGGTCGCGTTTTCGCTGATCTTTGGGACATGGAAAAATTTTCACATTGCAAAATATGCAGTTCACAGCGGATTCAACGACTGCGACACATGAACATGACTCAGGTTAAGGCAGCTCCCATACAATGCCCGTGCGATAAAAAATCAGCAAAAAGTATCGGACTCGATATAAAGCAAGAGGTATATCTTCGATGAAATTTAAAATAATAACCGTAATTATTACTAGTCTGGTAAGTGTTTTTGTTTTGTTGAATACTGGCTGCGAGAAAAAGAAAGAAACAGACAAACAAAAATCACTCGATATGGTCACGGTCCGAACCCTGGGCCTGGCTTTTTTGGAAGAGAATAAACTCCCGGAAGCCGAAGAGCAATTCCGGAAATTAGAAAACATAGCACCGGATGAGGCATTGGGATACGCGAACCTTGGCCTGGTTTATATGCGAATGGGCAAATATGTTCAAGCAGAAGAACAATTTAAAAAGGCCTTAAAAATCGAACCAAACGACCCTGATATCCGCTTAAACCTCGCAGAGGTTTATGGACTGGAACACCGGCAAAAAGAAGCCATTGCAATACTTGAAGGCACGATTAAAACTTCACCAGATCACATTAAATCGCTTTATAAACTTGCCCAATTCTACACTAGATATGGCGATCGACAAAAGAAATTACAAGGAGAAGAACTTTTAAAAAGAGTCGTGGAGGCCCGTCCTGCTAACATTGCTGCGCGGTTGCAACTCATCGAAATCCTTCTTAAAAATGGCAAAGCCGATGAAGCGAGAATGCACATGGAGATATTAAGACAACAGATACCCGATTTGCCGAAAGAATCCCTTCAGTTTTTTGATAAAAGTCTTGCCTTAATGGCATCTTCCAGGGCGGAACAAGCGCTTGCCCCTACCAGGATTTTCCACAATTTCATGAAAGTCACCCGCTTGTATCAGGCAAGCATTCTTGAACTTAAAGGTTTGGGTGGGCCTTTAACGGGCACACCGCTCCTGACTTTTAGTCATGATATTTCAGTTCAGGCGCAAGAATCCGAATCCATATTGGATGCAATTCGCTTCACAAATGCGACTGCATCGGCAGGGCTGGATGTGGCCAACCTCCTGCCGCAGTCCCCAACAGGCTCCAATATACCAAATTCCATTATTGCCGTTGCCGATTTCGATAGCGACAATGATCCGGATATTTATGTGTCAGACTGGAATCCCAACACGAATCAAAGTGAACCTTTCCTTTTTAGGAACGATTTCGGACAATTTGAAAACATATCTTCCAAAGCCGGTATAAAAAAACATCCCGGCAGGGATTTGGCCGCCGTCTTTGCTGATTACGATAACAATGGCTACCTCGACCTCTTTATTACAAATACCGTCGCCAATCTATTGTATAAAAACGTAGCAGAAGGTAAGTTCCAGGAAATCGCAGTAGCTGCTGGTGTTGCAGCTTCAGCATTCAGTCTTAACGCGGTCTTTGCTGATCTTGACCATGACGGCGACCTGGATTTATACCTTGTCAATGCTGGAAAAAATCAGTTTTACCGAAATAATTCGGACGGTACCTTTACTGAACTTGCAGCCAGAATGGGTATTTCGGATGGAAAAACACCAAGCAGGGATATCGCTATCGGGGATTTTGATGACGACGGCGACCTTGATTTTTTTGTAATCAACAAAGATGCCAGCAACATTCTCTACACAAATCTGCGCCAGGGGCGTTTTCAGGACATCACAGAAACGAGTGGTCTCAAAAGTGATGGCAATTCAGGCGCGGTTACAGCGGGTGATTATAATAATGATGGCTTTTTAGACCTATTTGTGACCGGGCTCGAAGGTGGAAGCTATAGTCTATATAAAAACAAAGGGAACGGCACCTTTGAAAAAGACAATCGTTCAAGCAAAATGTTCACCGTGCTCGGTAATTTCGTCGGTCTTGACGCACAATTCTTTGACTTTGATAACGATGGATTCCTCGACCTGTTGGTTGCCGGGAAACCAGCCGAAAAAATAAAAGATAGCAGTGGTCTGCTGCTTTTTCATAACGATGGTACCGGCAAATTTAAAAAGGTCTCTTCGCTTTTGCCTGAAGACATCCCACCAGTAAGCCAAATAGCCGTGGCTGATTATAATGAAGACGGCGACATGGATATCTTTTTTACCAAATTGGATGGTGGTATGCGGATGCTTCGTAACGATGGCGGAAATGTTAACAAATACCTCAAAGTACGCTTAGTCGGTCTCAGAACAGGCAGTGGTAAAAACAACTATTTTGGAATAGGCTCAAAACTGGAAGTCCGGGCCGGCGATCTTTATCAAATGCGTGTCGTAACAAAACCGGTAACGCACTTTGGACTGGGGCAACACATAAAAGCTGATGTAGTACGCATTTTATGGCCCAATGGCGTACCACAAAATTTGTTTTATCCGGGCTCTGATCAGGACCTTGTTGAAGAACAAATATTAAAGGGTTCCTGTGCATTTCTATATACATGGGATGGTCAAAAGTATACTTTTGTCACAGACATCATGTGGAGAAGCGCTTTAGGCATGCCCCTGGGCATAATGGGCGGTGCCACTGCTTATGCTTTTCCTAATTCCTCAAAGGATTATTTCAGGATTCCAGGGCAAATGCTTAAAGCCAAAAATGGGATTTATTCGCTTCAAATAACCGAAGAATTGTGGGAAACGGCCTATTTTGATCAGTTAAAACTTATAGCGGTCGACCACCCTGATACGGTAGATATATTTATTGATGAACGATTCCTGCCTCCGCCTGTTCCACCTCTTTATATACACAAAGTCGCAAAGAAGCGTTATCCAAAATCAGCAATCGACAACTATGGCAATGATCTTCTCCCATTAATTCGCAACAAAGACGATGTTTACATATCGAATCTTACCCCGGACAAGTACCAGGGCATAACCAAATTGCACGACCTTATTTTGGACTTGGGCAACCTGTCCCAGGCCAGGAAAATTTTATTGTTTTTAAACGGCTGGGTTTTTCCCACAGACGCCAGTATTAATATGGCGATTTCACAGTCTGAGCAACTGCAAGTCACCCCCCCCTATTTACAAGTATTGGACAACACCGGCCATTGGCAGACTGTCATTAAGAATTTGAGTTTTCCCATGGGCAAAAACAAAGTCGTTATCGCCGATCTCACCGACAAGTTTTTAACTCATGACTATAAAGTACGCATCCGAACCAACATGCAGATCTATTGGGACTATATTTTCTTCTCGACAGAAGAAGTTAAAGCTCCAATCATCCAGACATCCCTTCAGCCCATTTCAGCGGATATCCATTATCGAGGATTCTCACGCCTATATCGTAAAGGCGGGCGATATGGACCGCATTGGTTTGATTATAGCGATGTTTCGCAGGAACCTAAATGGCGTGATTTAGAAGGTTATTATACCCGCTACGGTGACGTGCTACCTCTGTTTTTGGAATCCGACAACAAATACGTGATCATCGATGCCGGCGATGAAGTTACAGTAAAATTCGATGCAAGTCAGACCCCTGATCTTAAACCTGGCTGGTCTCGTGATTTCCTTATCTATAGTGACGGCTGGATAAAAGACGGCGACCTTAACACAGCTCATGGGAAAACAGTTTTGCCTCTCCCGTTTCATGGCATGTCCCGTTATCCGTACGGATCAGATGAATCTTATCCCATGGCAAAAGAATATCAACAATACCTTAAAAAATACAATACAAGAAAAGTGACTACTGATAAATTCCGCCTATTGATGAGGAGCTTACCACAGGTTGCAAGACAAAATTAGTTTGCCTTGCAGGCATGACAGACATCTCATAATAAAGTAAAAAATTGAATATTTATACGGCATCGTTTATTTTAATTTTTATATTGTTTATTCTTAGTGACTTAGTACCTCACGGCAAATATTCATGAATAATGCAGGCTAAATGATGAAACTAACTAGAATCGAGGCTTGACGAAAAAAAACCAAAATACTTCTTGACAATGAAGTATTTTTTTCATATTGTATAGAAATATTTTCATATTAAAATGTAATGTAATACTTCCCATTCCAAAATATAGTTGTTTTTTGCCATATTTAGCAAATTAATGATTAACCGAAAAAAGTTCACATATCCTTAGATTCCCGCCCGAAAAAAATGTGATAGAGTTATCTTAGTTGTCAAGATTCTAACTAAACTGATAGAATGTGTTCAAATAATGGACAACAACATTCGAACAAGTGAGGTTTCAAAAATTTTTATAGGTAACTTTCAAGGGGTCCAATTGGCAGTCATACATCTTGTAAAAATCGGACATCATCAAATTGCTTGTGTTGGTAGAGAGATAACCCACCCCAGTATTTATGAAAGACTCCGTGACTATAGAGATACCCTCCAAGAGCATAACTTACCAAACGATAAACTCAACTTCAACTACATCAAACCAAGCACTGGACTAAACGATGGTTATGAAGCCATTCGAAAACTCTTCTGGATACAAGAATTACCTTTACATCCATGAAAGCTCTTAATTATTTATGAGGTTAAAGGAGGTGATGAAAAATCGCAGGTTCAATGCTATCTAGCCGGAAGTAGAAGTAAAAGAGAAGGAGGTGAAAAGAAATAAACATTGGTACAAAAATGAATTATTAAATCGGATGAAAAGTTTGACAAACATTACTTTATTTTATCGATTGATTAATTGTTTTTGCGTCTTACCACAAACTTTTGTTTTATCAACTTCACCTACCGCTGCTCAGACGTGTAAGATGACGGGGCGGGTTATAGTGGCTGAAACTGCACAGCAACTTGCCGCGGTCAACGTTTTGAGTTGTATCATTGTACCAGAAATGTACTAAAACTAAATGAAGGAGGAGTATAATGAGAGCTAAAGTTTTTCTAATCATTCTAGCAATGAGCCTGTTTTTCGTCGGTCAAGTCATTGGCCAGGGACACCGGGTTACCGGGCGAGTTGTTGGCCAAGAGGACAGGGGTCCGCTGCTCGGGTTAAATATTGTCGTGAAGAATACAGAGACGGGAACCTCTACAGATAACGATGGACGGTATGTGCTGGAAAATGTTACACCTCAGGATACACTGGTATTCTTATATATCGGGTATCAGAAAAAGGAAGTTCCCGTAGGAGATCGTAAGGTGATCGATATCATCATGACACCTCAAGCCGTTGCCGGCGAAGAGGTGGTGGTCGTTGGGTATGGTACCCAGATACGGAAAAATATCACCAGTTCCATTTCCTCATTAGATGAGCACGCTTTCACAGAGGGCGCTATTTCGGATCCCCAGACACTGTTGCAAGCCCGAATACCGGGCGTGCTTGTTACGCAGAGCAATGGTGACGTAGGCGCTGCCCCCCTGATCCGTATCCGAGGAGGGACTTCTGTCTCGGCCGGAAACGAGCCGTTGATTGTTATAGATGGCGTACCTATCGATAATAGTTCAACACTGCCCGATATCGATGTCGATGTGATCAGCGGCACCCGGGATAATGCCCTGAGCATGCTGAACCCCAACGATATTGCCTCTATAGACGTTTTAAAAGACGCCTCAGCAGCAGCCATTTATGGTGCCCGGGGCGGGAACGGCGTGATCCTGATAACCACTAAAGAAGGACGAGCAGGCGGCTATTCCCTGACTTACGACGGTTATACAAGCACTTCGAGCCAGTCCAAAAAATTGGACCTGTTGACAGCTCAGGAGTACAAGGATTTTGCAGCGCAGGTAGGCGCTTCCCCTACTATGGGAACAGCCAACACGGACTGGCAAGATGCGATTATCAGGACAGCCGTTTCGCAGAACCATAGTCTTTCCTTCAGTTCAAGCACTAAAAACTCATCGTATAGGGTTTCATTGAACTACCTGAATGAACAGGGCATTGTGTTGGGTTCCGAACGGAAACGGATTTCAGCCCGGTTGAATATCAACCAAAAAGCGCTGGATGGAAAATTGCGTTTAGCATTACGTCTTAACCCCACCTTTATCAAGCGTCGAGATACGCCGTATCAACAAACCGGCGGCTTTGAAGGCGGATTATTCACAAACGTCTACAAAATGAATCCCACACAACCGGTATATACAAGCGATGGATCATTTTTCGAGTATGCTAACCCAGGCATACGTAATCCGGTTGCCCTGCTCAAAAAGATCCAAGATGACGCCAAGACCATGCGCATCTTTGTGAATGCAACCGCAGAATATGACATTACCCCGGGATTGATTGGAAAAATAAACCTGGGATTGGATCGCACAGGAGCCTCGCGGAGTGCTTATCAACCGAGGTCGTTACCTTATGCGGCAGCCTTTGGCGGTAGAGCGGATGTCCGATCGAGCGAAAGGCAAAATGTCCTGTTCGAGTCGACACTAAATTATCGTAAGCATATCAACGCCTCCCAGAGTCTGGAAGCCTGGGCCGGATATACTTTTCAGGAATTCGGAAACTCCAGGTTCGGAGCAACCGCTCGAGACTTTGTTACCGATGCCTGGTCATACAATAATCTCGGGGGTGGAGCCGATTTTATAATTCGACCGTTTTCCTTCAAAGAAAAAAATCGCTTGATCTCTTTGCTCGGACGCGTCAATTACAGCCTTATGAATAGGTATCTCCTCAGCGTCATCCTCCGCCGGGAAGGTTCTTCCCGCTTTGGCTCCGGCAAAAAATGGGGTACATTCCCCTCCGCGTCAGTCGGATGGCGTCTTTCTGATGAAGCATTCATGCAAAATATGAGTAAACTGAGTGATTTGAAATTAAGACTAAGTTATGGCATCACCGGTAACCAGGATATTGGAAATTATCGTTCATTGGTCATACTTGGCCCGGGTTCGAATGCCGTTATCGGGGATCAAGTATTGACGGGTGTATCCGCGACCCAGTTAGCCAATCCCGATCTAAAGTGGGAGGGAACCAGCCAGATGAACTTTGGGATAGACTTTGGCTTCCTCAATGACAGAATTTCCGGTTCTATCGATTTGTACAAGAAAACGACCACCGATTTATTACTCGAGTTTGCTGTTCCGCAGCCGGCAGTGGTATCGACCAGGCTGGATAATGCCGGAGAAGTACAGAATAAGGGGATTGAGATCGCGTTGAATACGATCAACAAATCCTCCGCAAGTTTGTTCTGGCGGAGTAGCATCAATTTTACAACTAATTCGCAGGAAGTTGTCAGTTTAGGAAAACGGGATTATATTATGACCGGCAGGGTCAGCGGCGCCGGACTATCCGGTATACAGGCGCAGATTATCCTTCCTGGTGAGCCAATAGGAACATTCTTTGGTCCCAAATTCCTGGGATATGATTCCTCGGGCAAGGAAAGATTATCAACCGATGTCGGGGAAGAATTGTCGACTGGTGGCCCCCTAGGTGATGGAAGGTTTATTTTGGGCAATGCTCAACCTGATTTTACCATGGGCTTTTCGAATATGCTAAAGTTTAAGAAATGGGACTTTCGCTTGTTCATCCAGGCTGTTCAGGGATTTGATATTTTGAATAATACCCGCATGGAATACCAGCGGCCTTCTAATGTCTTTAATGGTATCAATCTCATGGCCGGAGCTTTGGATGATGTAGCAGCCGGAATGGACCCTGAAGCGACGACCGACTTTAGCGACCGATTCATCGAAAACGGATCGTTCATTCGCTTGCAAAACCTCACACTTGGCTACACCTTTGATACGCAATGGGTCAGAAATTTACGACTTTACCTGAGCGCTGATAACTTGTTTGTAATAACCGGCTACTCGGGTTATGATCCGGAAGTCAACACCTTTGCAGCGCAGGGGGGTGTGGCTACCCTGGGAATGGACTATACCAACTATCCTCGAGCCCGGACTTTTACGCTCGGTGTAAGCATTGGATTATAATTTAAAAAATATTTCAAAATAAAAGGAGGAACGTAATGAACAAATATAAACTTCGTCTCCTAATACCACTCCTCTTTACCTTAATGCTCTCTTGGAGTTGTAAAAATTTAACGGAGACTCCATATAGCTCGGTAACGCCGGAGAATTTTTACAAGACGGAACAAGAGTTAATCGCAGCAGTGGTCCCGGTCTATAGCAATCTTTATCGCTATTTCTGGAATCCTACTAATTTGGCGGAAGTCTCCTCAGACGAGATATTCATACCTCAGCGAGGCGGTGACTGGGGTGACAATGGCAGATGGCGGGCAATTCAGGAACATACCTGGACCTCCACTCAGGTCGATATTGAGGGCGGTTGGTTGGATTCCTATACCGGCATAGCGCTGGCAAACTCCACGTTGGATAACTTAAAAAGCTCAACCAGTAATTCACCACTCATTCCCACCTTCATTGCGGAAGTGCGAGTGCTCAGGGCGTTTTATTATTGGTGGCTGTGTGATATGTTCGGCGGGGTGCCAATTGTCACTGACCCGGTTACGGATCCGGACAATCCCCCCACACCTAATACCCGGTCAGAAGTGTACGATTTCATCGTATCAGAAGTTACCGAAGCGCTGCCGAACCTCGAAGTCACATTGGGCTCGGGAAGTTACGGCCGGGTAACCCAGGGAGCTGCTAACGCTTTTCTGGCCACAGTTTACTTGAATGCCGGTGTTTATACGGGTACACCAAGGTGGAGCGAAACGGTTGCGACCTGTGACGCAATAATCAATTCCGGTTTGTATGAACTGCTTCCCGATTATAAGGACAACTTCCGGATAGCCGATGAGGGACCCGGCAACACGGAAACTATCTTTGTGATTGCCACTAAACCAGAAAGTGGCGTCTCCTTTAATTATTTAATGCGAACCTTGCATTACAACCAACTTCCGGAGAACCCCTGGAATGGCTTCTCTGTCCTGGCCGATTTTTATAACAAGTACGACACCACCGATGTGCGCTTCGGCTGCATGTTAGTCGGACCGCAATTTGTATTAGGCGGGCCGAACACCGGCAAACCAGCCTACGATCGCCAGGGTGAAAGGTTGAATTTTACCATAGACTCTCCCATCGTCGGCGCCACTGAAGGAAATGGCCCACGCATCCTCAAGTGGGAAGTAGATCCCAATCGGAGTGGCGGAAATAGCGGTAATGACTATGCCTTTTTCCGTTACTCGCATATCCTGCTCGCAAAAGCGGAAGCCTTGAACGAACTGAATGGTCCAAACCAGGAAAGCATCGACCTGATTAACCAGGTGAGGGAACGTGCGTTTGATCCGGATAAGCCAATTGCTCTTGCGGATTTCGGTTCCACACAAGAATTGCGGGATCGCATTCTGGATGAGCGTGGCTTTGAGTTATTATGGGAGGGATACCGTCGTCAAGACCTGATTAGAACAGGGCATTATCTCGACGCATGGTCATTAAAACAAGCAGATGCTGATGCGCATACAGAACTCTTTCCCATTCCACAGTCTCAGTTGGATGCAAATCCCAACCTGGTACAGAATCCGGGATATTAATATTCGTTCGCTAGAGTTTTCATATTTAGCATCATGAATCTTTTCTCAAGTAGTGGTTTTTCTATAGATACCGTAGGTGACGATCCGAATCGTCGCCTGCGGTATCGATTGTTTTAAGCGGGTAATTTCCTTTGTCTCCTATGAACACTTTCAAAACCATCTTTTATTTTTGTGGACTAGTTCTCCTTCTGCTGTTCTCCTGCACTAAGAAGAAGCCGCCAATCATTCAAATAGATACTCTGTTTACCTTGCTCCCCAATGATTACACCCATCTGAAATTTGAAAACACGTTGGTCGATGAAAAAGAATTAAACGTTTTTAAGTATCGTAATTATTATAACGGCAGCGGTGTTGCAATCGGGGATGTCAACAATGATGGACTAGCGGATGTATACATGATCGCCAATCAACAGGCCAATAAATTGTACCTGAATCAGGGTGATTTCCACTTTCAGGACGTGACAAGGCAGGCAGGAGTGGCTGGAACCCATAACTGGTCGACAGGGGTATGCCTGATCGATATCAACGGCGATCAGCGCCTGGATATTTATGTCTGCAACTCCGGAAACATCAAAGGCGACAACCGCGCTAATGAACTCTTTATCAATCAGGGGAATAAAAAAAATGGCGTCCCCTACTTTGTTGAAGCTGCCGCTGAATACGGTATCGATAGTCAGGGATTTTCCACGCATGCCGCCTTTTTCGATTATGACAGAGATGGTGATTTAGATCTGTATGTCCTCAATAACGCCTTCCGGGCTATGAGCACCTTTGACCTGAAAAAAAATTTGCGTCATGAACGAGATCCCTACGGCGGAGATCAATTATTTAGAAATGATAATGGAAAATTTGTGGATGTTAGCGACGAGGCCGGTATCTATGGCAGTGTGATTGCATTTGGATTAGGCATTTCGGTCAGCGATATCAACAACGACCAATGGCCGGATATTTATGTGGCCAATGATTTTTTCGAGCGGGACTATCTCTACATCAACAATCAGGATGGCACTTTCACGGAAAAACTGGAAGAGATGATTCGACACATCAGCCTTTCCTCCATGGGTGGGGACATTGCTGATCTCAATAATGATGGGTTTATGGATATCTGCGCAACCGACATGCTTCCGGAAGGTGACTACCGGTTGAAAACCACCTTCACATTCGAATCTTTTAACACCAACAAAAAGAAAATCGAATGGGGCTATTATCATCAGTTGCCACGGAATGTGCTCCAGTTAAACAGAGGATTCAATCCCGAACATCAAATATCATTCAGTGAAATTGGACTGCTGGCCGGAATAGCGGCGACTGATTGGAGTTGGGGGGCGCTCATTGTGGAGTTAAACAACGACGGGTTAAAGGACATCTTCGTCTCAAACGGAATATTTCGAGATGTCACCGACCAGGACTATATTGCGTATCTGATGCAGAAAGAAAATATCCGCAAAATTTTGCGCGACGACCGCATCGATTTTCCCGAACTCATCCAAAAAATGCCCTCTACAAAGCTCTCAAACTATGCTTTTCGTAATAATGGCGATCTAACGTTCACTAACCAGGCAGCAGCCTGGGGATTGGATATTCCAGGCTTCTCGAATGGTGTCGCTTACGGAGACCTCGATGGAGACGGTGATAATGATCTGGTCATTAATAATGTCAACCAACCGGCTTTTGTGTTTCGAAACGAAACCGATTCCCTGACCGACAATCATTATTTGAGAGTAAAGCTGGTGGGTGAGGGTATGAATTCTTTTGCCGTCGGAGCAAAGGTTACACTCAAATGTGTGAACCGGCAAATATTTGTCCTGGAGCAGATACCCATGAGAGGGTTTCAATCCTCGGTCGATTATGTCCTCACTTTCGGATTGGGAAAGAATAACCTGGTAGACTCTCTGATCGTAGATTGGCCGGATGGAACCCGGGGAATGGTGAAGAATGTTGCTGCGGATCAGCTCTTGACCCTGTATCAGCGAGATGCCCGACCGTATACACCGGAACCACCCCGGAATACCGATCCGGTCTTCCGGGATATCACCGAGACGTTCCCTCTTCAATACCGGCATGTTGAAAATGAATTCAACGACTTTCAAAGAGAACTGCTCATTCCACATAAACTTTCCACCGAGGGCCCGCGGATAGCCAAGGGGGATGTGAACGGCGATGGACGGGAAGATTTGTTCATCGGGGGCGCGAAAGGTTCCGTGGGGAAATTGCTGATCAGGACGGCATCAGGAGCGTTCGAGAGCGCCAGTGCACAGGCGTTTGCAAAGGCAAAAATATCCGAAGACATCGGCGTAGCCTTTTTCGATGCGGATGGAGACGGCGACCTGGACCTTTACGTTGTTAGTGGCGGCAACGAGTATTCCACACGATCGCCTGCTCTCCTCGATCGGCTGTATATCAACAACGGGAGAGGAGACTTTACTCAATCTACCACTGCCCTACCCAGGTTCTACGCCAGTGGCTCCTGTGTCGAGCCCGGAGATTTTGACGGCGACGGAGATACAGATCTATTTGTGGGCAGCCGCAGTATCCCGTGGAAATATGGTCTGACTCCCACCAGCTATCTGCTGGAGAACGACGGCAAAGGAAATTTTTCTATTGCCACTGAAAAATATGCTCCCGAATTGGCAAATGCAGGGATGGTAACCGATGCTGAATGGATCGATTATGATAAAGATGGCGACCTGGACCTGGTAGTCGTTGGTGAATGGATGCCGGTAACCCTGTTTCAAAACACCGGGGATAGCCTGGTAAATGTCACCGAACAGGTTGGACTGGAGAAAACCAATGGCTGGTGGAATTGTGTTATCGTCGATGATCTGAATGAAGACGGGTACGTGGATCTGGTAGCCGGCAATTTAGGAGAAAATTCCATAATAAAGGCAACCCGGTCGAAGCCTGCATCTATTTACATCTCTGATTTTGACAATAATGGAATGGTAGAACAGATACTGTGTTATTACAAGCTGGGAAAAAGTTATCCCATGCCGATTAGACCGGATATTGTGAGGCAACTACCCTATCTAAGGCAGAAATTTCCCCGGCATGCCGATTATGCCGGCAAGCAGATAACGGAAATATTTACCGAAAAACAGTTGCACAAGGCAGTGGTAAAAAAAGCCTATACGTTTGAGAGCAGTGTGTTTTACGGAAATGCGGAGGGAACATTCCAGAGGCAACCGCTCCCAACCGAGGCTCAGTTTTCACCCGTTTATGCCATCATGGCCAGAGATTTCGATTCTGACGGCGTGAAAGATCTGCTCCTGGCCGGAAATTTTTATGGCGTTAAACCCCAACTCGGAAGGTATGATGCAAGCTATGGCACTCTGTTAATTGGAAAGGGTGCAGGCGGCTCTACCCCATTGGCTGGTTCTTATCCAATGGAATTTACTGCCGCGTCCGCTCTTAAGAGTGGCTTATCCTTGACCGGCCAGGTTCGAGACATGGTTTCTCTTACCTATCTAAAAAAACAAAAGGTGATTATTTTTGCAAAGAATGATGACCGAATTCAGGTTTATGAGATTAAGGCCAGATAATCTTTGTAATGTATGAGTAATTCGTAAAAAGTCCAGAAATGTCATTGCGAGCGAAGCAATCTGAATGTCCGCTAAGGGGTTGTTTCCTAAAGATCGCTTGCAAAAACAACGGAAAGCGCCCGATGACGAAAAATGCTATTCATTACTTTTTGATTGTCTTGGCGCTGACAAAAATTGCAGTTTCACAAACAGGCATTGGGGAGATCACGGCAATTGAACTGACCGATAATAAGCTCTCACTGCATGCCGGTTCTGAGATTGTCGTCTTCCAGGTTTGCCTGCCAAATGTTATCAAGGCTAATTATCTGCCACAGGGGGTTGAAGATCCAGCTACTTTAGTCATCGGTAATACCGATTGGTCTGTTATTCCGGCGTCGTTCGATACGACTGGTGATCCTATTGTGATTCAAACCAATAAACTCACCGTAGAAATTTCGCGCTCACCCTTACGCTTTCGCGTTCTCGGGGTAGACGGCAGAGAACTTTTGCGCGAACGAATCGATGGGGGATTCCTTTCGCAGGGAATCAAGCTGAACGTCGCAGGAAGTAACTTTTATGGAATTCACAATGCTCGATCTGGAAGTCTGTCTCGAAACTACGGCGGACGCATCGAGGCAGGCCGTCAAGGTCAGGGAGGCGCGCCGTTTGTGTGGACCACGGACGGATACGGGTTGCTGATGGACACCGATGGCGGCCGGGTCACAATCGATAACGGTATGATGGATTTCCTAAAAGATCAAGGCGGAAAGCGTGACATCGAGCTTTACGTCATTGCCGGGACGCCTCGTGAAATCTTTTCAGCTATGACTGCTGTCTCCGGTCGCGCGCCACTCTTTCCCAAATTCGCCTACGGATTTCTGAACACCGAATGGGGGATGGATCAGGATGAGCTTTTGGAAGACGTGAGAACCTATCGTGAGAAAAAAATCCCCATCGACGCCTATATCCTGGACTTCGACTGGATGGACTGGGGCAGCGACAATTATGGCGAGTTTCGCTGGGGTCCCAAGTTTCCGGATGGACCGAGCGGTGCCCTCAAAACGACGCTCGATTCATTGGGCTTGAAGCTCTTCGGTATCAGAAAACCTCGCGTGCATGTGAACACGCAACAGGGCCGGGAAGTGCAGAGCAACGGTCTGTTCTTCGATACGGTCACAGATTATTTTTCCGGCAAACAAGTATGGCGGCTCGATTTTCGCAAGCCCGAAACCAGAAAATGGTATTGGGAGACTTTTGTCAATAAAGGCGACGCTTTCAACAAAGGCATCGTCGGCTATTGGAATGACGAGGCTGACGAATACGGCGGCAACATGATGTTCATGCAGATGCAACGCGCCAACTATGAAGGGCAAAGAAGCTACAACAATCAACGTGTCTGGTCGATTAATCGCAATTTCTATCTCGGTGCTCAGCGCTACGCCTACTGCCACTGGTCGGGTGACATTTCCACAGGATTTTCGTCGATGGCCAGCCAGCGATTGTTCATGCTCAGCAGCATCAACATTGGATCGACATGGTGGGGCATGGACATCGGCGGTTTCAACGGCACACCGACGCCGGAAAACTACATCAGGTGGATGCAGTTCGGTGCCTTTGTTCCGGTTTACCGCGTGCATGGCGTTTTTAACGAAGAGCGCGAGCCCTGGAATTATGGGTCGAATGCCGAGCGCATCGCCAAGCGTTATATCGAAATGCGTTATAGATTGTTGCCTTATATCTACTCTTATGCCTGGGAGAATCATCAAACCGGTGTGCCAATCGTGCGCCCGCTCATCTTCGATTACCCTGAGGATACTCGAGTCACCAACCTGACTTCCGAGTGGTTATTCGGCGATTACTTGCTCGTGCATCCGGTCGTCAACGCCAATGCCCGGACTGCGAGCATCTATCTGCCTGAAGGCAAATGGATTGACTTCCATAGCGGAGATATTTATACAGGTCCGAATACGATTACCGTACCGGTCACTCTTGAGGATATCCCCGTCTTCGTCACATCCGGCGCGGTTATTCCGATGGCGCCCATTGCACAGTACGTTGGCGATCCGGCTTCACCTCAGGATGTTTTGTACCTGGAATGTTATCCTGAAGGTGCGAGTGAATTTGTGCTTTACGAAGACGACGGCATTACGTATGACTATGAAAACGGCAATTATTCAACAACAAATATAGGTTTTGAGGATGATGGCCTAGTTCTGAGGCTGGCCATTAGCGGCCGTAACGGTCCCTTTGTTCCGGTGGAACGCGACTATCAGGCCGCGTTTCATTTACTTGAGGAAAAACCCGAGCAAGTGCGCGTCAACCTTTCTGTCATTAGAGAAACTACCGTCGATTCTTTGTCGAACGGTTTACGCGATGTTTGGGCTTTTGATGCGCAAAGCAAATCGTGTCTGGTTAGAATTCAGGATGACGGAACGCCTTTTACCATTTTGGTGACTCGCGGGCTCGACACTGTCCCGCCAGGTGTTAACTCGGTTTTATGCGCGAGCCCTGACAGCGTCATCGTTCGGTTCACGGAGAGAATGCTGCTGGACACCAGTGAAAACAGCGCAACCAACAAAGTAAATTACCGAATCTCAAATGGCGTCAGTGTTTTAGCTGTCGATGCATTTCCTGATGAGAAATCCGTGGCATTGCTGACCACGCCTCATACCGTGAATGAGAAATATAGCATCGAGATATCTAATATCGCCGACCAAAGTAATCAAAAAAACGTGATGGCGCCGGTTACTAAAATCTATACTTGTGCGGCAACGCAAACAATTGTTCTTCAATACGGTCTCGCCGGCTACAATGGCGTCAGCGATGCGCATATTGCGGAATATTTCCCGGACCGTAATATGGGTGGGAATCCGTTGTTTGAAGCCGGCCGATTTGATGGGGGGAATAGCGGCGACGACAAGTCGATGTTGATTCGATTCGATCTTTCGAGTACCGATTTGGACGATCCTGCACGCATCACTCAAGCGAACCTGGTTTTGTCCCTGGCCGAAACGCGCAACGGCGAAGCTGACAAGCAACTCGCGGCCTATCGCCTTTTACGTGATTGGAATGAAGGCGCAGCAAATGTCGGCATCGACGGTCGGCAGGCGCAGACAGGGGAAGTGACATGGAACAGCGCATTGCACACGATTATGCCTTGGAGCACCCCTGGCGGCGACTTTGTGCAATCATTTGCTGAGGTCGTTACTGTCGGTGCCAACCCCGGCGCTGAGTATACGTGGGACATCACCCAGATTGTCAAGAACTGGACAGCTCTGCCAGACAGCAACTTTGGCATCATCTTGCGGGAGCCAGCGCCAAGCCATCAAAACGGCACCAAGGTCTTTTATGCCTCCGATTATGAGGAAATATCGCTGCGTCCAAAACTCGATATCCGGCTCTTACCGGCAACGCGTTTTGAGGATAGCAAAGATGCTATCCCTGATGAATTCGTACTATACCAAAACTATCCCAACCCGATTCAGGTGAACAATGCACACCGGTATAGCTCTCATACAACGATTCGTTACGACCTCCCCACAAAAAGCAGAGTCTCATTAAAAGTCTATAACGTTCGCGGGCAGATGGTTGCGACGCTTGTCGACGGCTGGAAAGAAAGAGGTCGCTACGAGATTCCCTTTGAACTTTCAGTCTTACCAAGCGGATTCTATCTCTATCGCCTCAAAGCCGGAGACTTTGCGCAAAGCAGAAAACTTGTTATCCTGCGATAAGATGGTGTGACAGGAATGGATTATTATCAATTTTAAGGAATAACGACTTATGAAGCGAAAACGGATAACTTATTTTATCTCAGCCCCTAAACGACCTTTAAATCTGAATATCAGGTTGCGGCATCTCTTTATCCTCATCTGGATGGGAGCCATTATTGTTCAAAGTTCCTGCCGGCAAAAAGATTCTATCCAACCCCTGTTTGAGAAGCTTACTCCTCAGGACACCAACATCGCCTTTGAGAACACCCTCGATGAAGAACCTTTATTCAATGGCGTCAATTATCTCTATTTCTATGATGGCGGAGGAGTAGCAGTCGGCGATATAAACAACGACGGTCTGGCAGATATTTATTTTACCGCCAATATGTATCCCAATCGCCTGTATGTAAATAAAGGAGATTTTAAATTTGAGGATATTACGGAAGCGGCTGGCGTTGGAGGGGGAACGGAAGGGTGGTCTACAGGCGTCACAATGGCCGATGTCAATGGGGATGGATTCCTGGATATCTACGTGTGCCGGTCGAATTATCTGGACAAAAAAGGCGCGAATCAGCTATTCATAAACAACGGGGATTTAACCTTTACCGAGAGCGCTGAGGAATATGGCCTCGATTTCGTTGGGCTCTCAAGACAGGCGGCCTTCTTCGATTACGATCTGGATGGAGATCTGGATATGTACCTCTTGAATCACTCGGTGCATTCAAAAGGGACCTATCGCCCTGCCAGCAAGTTACGATATACCCGCGATGCTGAGGCCGGGGATAGATTATACAAAAATGAAGGGGGACGTTTCGTCGATGTTTCGGTGGAAACGGGGATTTATGGAAGCGCTCTTGGGTATGGATTAGGCGTGGCGATTGGCGATATTAATTGGGATGGGTATCCGGATATTTACATATCCAATGATTTTCATGAGGAAGACTATCTCTATTATAACAACGGAGACGGAACGTTTACCGAAGCGATGAAACTTTCTATGGGACACGTCAGCAGCGCCTCCATGGGAAATGATATGGCGGATTTTAACAATGATGGTCTGCTGGATATTGTGGTGTTGGACATGATGCCTGAGAAAGAGGAAATTCGCAAATCGTCAGTCAGCGCTGATCCCTATGATATTTATGACATGAAATTGCAATACGGATATTATTACCAGTTACGCAGGAATACGCTGCAATTGAATAGAGGGCCTGCTATCAATAACAGTTCTATGAAAACGACAGTCCATCTGTTCAGCGAAATCGGAGCACTGGCAGGCATTTATGCCACCGACTGGAGCTGGACTCCCCTGTTTGTCGATCTGGATAACGACGGCTACAAAGATTTATTCATCAGCAATGGAATTTTTCATCGGCCCAACGATCTGGATTATCTGCATTATATCAAGCAAAACCAGGACCGAATGCAGTTAGGCGACCGGGGTAGCCAGGAGAGTCTCACCCCCATAGAAAAGGACCCTCTGGCCGACTTGGTCCGGCACATGCCCAGTGTTCCTGAAGCCAATTATGCCTTTCATTCTCAGGGAGATCTCACTTTTATAAATCGCGCATCAGAATGGGGACTTGGCGATCCGGGTTTTTCGAGTGGTGCAGCGTATGCAGACTTTAATAATGACGGCGCCATGGACCTGGTGGTGAACAATGTCAATTCTGCGGCCGCGATTTATAAAAACATCCTCTATCAAGGGAGGAATCCAAACCCCGAGATATCCAAGACCTCTGAAGGCAAGGGACAAAACAACTCCAACTATCTCAAAGTGAGGTTAAGCGGACGGCGTCCCAATGCGTTCGGGATTGGCACCAAAGTAGTTCTTCATTATAGAGATAAAATATTCTTACAGCAATTAATGACCACCAGAGGATTCCAATCCTCGGTGGAACCGGTGTTGAATTTTGGGCTGGGAAACATTGGCACTCTTGATTCCCTGGAAGTTATCTGGCCTACCGGTGAATACCAGGTGTTGAACAATCTCCCGGCTAATCAAACGATCACACTGAATCAAACCGACGCTACAGCTAGTTACACCTATCGATCCCGGAGAAATGATCAGCCGATATTTCAGGATATTAGCAAAGAAGTACAGCTCGACTATTCGCACAAGGAAAATAGATTCATTGAATTTCATCGGGAACCGTTCATCCCGCATTTCTTATCCACTGAAGGCCCGGCCTTCGCCGTAAAGGATATCAACGGCGACGGCCTGGAGGATTTGTATCTTGGCGGCGCAAAACTTCAGCCCGGCAGTATCTTTCTACAGAACCGGCAGGGAGGATTTGAAGCCGTTAGGGATTCTGTGTTTATTAAGGACAGCCATAGTGAAGATGTGGATGCCGTCTTTTTCGATGCCGATGGGGATGATCTTCCCGACCTCTATGTCGTGAGCGGCGGCAATGAATTTTTTGGAAAGGCCGCTCCCCTGAGGGATCGGCTTTATCTGAATGAGGGAAACGGCCGGTTTCGCAAAGCCCAGGGCATGCTCCCGGAAATTTATGCGAATGGCGCCTGTGTAAAGCCTGTTGACGTTGACAATGACGGTGATGTGGATTTGTTTGTGGGAAGCCGCTCCCTGCCGCGTCTGTACGGCCTCATTCCCAAAAGTTATCTGCTGATCAATGACGGCCAGGGAAAATTCACTGATGAGACATTATTGCGAGCGCCTGGTTTATCCAAGGTTGGGATGGTTACCGACGCGGTTTGGGTGGATTTGAACAAAGACTCCTACCAGGATCTCGTCGTTGTGGGTGAATGGATGCCGGTGACGGTGTTTTACAATCAAAATGGTAAATTCGTCAATGTCACCCGGAAATATGGACTTCAAAACACTCATGGCTGGTGGGAAACAGTGGCTGCGGCAGATTTTAATCAGGACGGATACGTTGACCTGGTAGCCGGAAACCTGGGGTTGAATTCCATTCTCAAGGCCAGCATGGATAAACCGGTACAACTGTTCATCAATGATTTCTCAGGGAATGGAAGGCCTGATCAGATTCTCACCTATTACAATGGCGAAAAAGCCTATCCCATGGCATCACCCGAGCAGATGTTTACACATATCCCCGCTTTACGCGCCAAATACGCTACGAACGCAGATTATGCAGGAGAATCTATTCAGGATATTTTTCCCAGTGAGCAGTTAAAAGCTGCCACAGTCCGCACGGCGACTGTATTCGCTTCCACTCTGCTTATGAATACTGGAGATGAAAAATTTAACCTGACGCAACTGCCGGTTAAGGCCCAGTTCTCACCGATATATTCGATACTGATCGACGATTTTAATAAAGATGGCTATCAAGATATGCTGTCAGGCGGCAATTTCTACGGCGTGGCTCCGGATCAGGGAAGATATGACGCCAGTTATGGATGTTTACTTTTTGGCGATGGTACAGGAACATTCGCACCGGTCAGTCTGCAAAACAGTGGATTTGTGGTCACCGGAGAAATTCGTCAAATCAAGTCATTTCAGACTGCTTCCGGTGAAACACTGGTCATGGCTGCTCGCAATAATAACACCGTAGTGGTTTTTAGGAGGAGGGATTAACCTCGTGAATTAGGTTTATCTTTTTGAAGGTCCAAATGGTTGCAAATATTCTCCTACAAGCGTAGCAAATATTTTGAAGAAATCTGCTCAAAAAGCAGGAATAACAAAAAATGTTACGTCATAGTTTTGCAACTCACTTGCTTGAACAGGGTACAGATTTAAGGTATATTCAAGAGTTGTTGGGCCATAATAGTTCCAAGACTACTGAAATATATACGCACGTCTCAAAAAAGGCTATTGATAGAATCAGGAATCCTATTGATGATTTTTTTGAACAGGATTAGTATAATTGTAAAAGAAATATATGAACAATAACCGCCAATTTGGGCGGATAAGAACAATGGAATATACACACACGTTACCTGCAAGCTTAAGAACGAACTTTATATAAAAAATGACAGACTCCAGAATAATTAAAACATTAATATCGTGCCCAGGTGATGTTACACCCGAAAAAGAACAAATCAAGCGCTTATGTAAAGATTTTTCTGATGAAAATAGGGGTAATTCCAATATCACATTCACTGTTTTGGATTGGAAGGATTTTGTTGGAATCTATGGAGTTAGACAACAGGAACAACTGAATGAATATTTTGGAGATTACGATGTTTATATTGGGATTTTATGGAAAAGATTTGGCACCAAACCTGAATCGGAAAACTCTGATGGAAAAGA
>JAADGR010000360.1 GCA_013152225.1 Calditrichota bacterium | reverse complement strand
GACGTCGAATGCACGACAACGTCGATGTCGTGATCCTTGCCGCGGAACAGGCAGGGCGTGGTCACCGTATTGTCGACGATGAACGGCAATTTGTGGCGATGCGCAATTTCTGCGATCTCGCCGATGCGGGCGACGTCCATTTTCGGGTTGCCGATGGTTTCGCTGAACACGACGCGCACGCTGTCATCCATCAACGCCTCGATTTCCGCCGGACGCGTGGGGTCGAAAAAACGGACGTCGATGCCAAATCGGTCAAAGTTTTTCTGGAAAAGCGAAAAGGTGCCGCCGAACAGACTTGAACTGGACAGCACCGTGTCGCCTTGTTTGACAAAGGCGAGGACAGCGTTGGTAATGGCCGCCATGCCGGAAGCACAGGCAATGGCGCCGATGCCGCCTTCAAGAGCGGCTATGGTTTGCTCCAACTTTAGCACGGTCGGGTTGTTAATGCGCGAGTAAATGAACCCCGGCGCCCGACCGGCAAAAACGGACGCAAGCTCTTCGGCCGTGTCATAAGCAAAAGAGGTGGACAGAACCAGCGGCGCTGTCGTCGCCCCCGACTGAGGATCGGGGTGATAGCTGTCGTGCAGCACATTTGTCTGGTTAATTTTACTCATTTTAATCCTCGAATAATGATAAACTGAGATATCTCTCTCCGGTATCAGGAATCAAAACAACAATCACCTTGTCCGCGACCTCGTCGCGAGCCGCCACCACGGAAGCCGCATGCACCGCAGCGCCGGAGGAGATGCCGGCAATGATCCCTTCCTGGCGGGCCAGCCGTTTTGTCATGATGGCCGCTTCTTCGTTGGAGACCGGCAGAATTTCATCGACCACCTGCCTGTTGAAAACTTGCGGCACAAACCCGGCGCCAATGCCCATAATCATGTGCGGGCCGGGCTGTCCTCCCGAGAGCACAGGCGATTGCGCCGGTTCCACGGCAATGATTTTGACCGAAGGCTTTTTCTGTTTCAGAACCTCGCCGACGCCGGTAATAGTGCCGCCCGTGCCGACGCCGGCGATGAAAACATCCACCGTGCCGTCGGTATCGCGCCATATTTCCTGCGCCGTGGTTCGCCGGTGGATGTCCGGGTTGGCCGGATTTTCAAATTGCGATGGAATGAACACATCGTCGAAATGATCGGCAAGTTCGTGCGCTTTTTCGATGGCGCCGGCCATGCCTTTTTCCGCCGCGGTCAGCACCATTTCGGCGCCAAGAGCTTTGAACATTTTTATCCGTTCGTTGCTCATCGTTTCCGGCATAGTCAGGATAAGTCGATAGCCTTTCACCGCACAAACCCAGGCCAGCGCAATGCCGGTGTTGCCGCTGGTCGGTTCGATGACCACCGTGCCGGGATTGAGATGACCGGCGCGTTCGGCTTGCAGAATCATATTCATACCGATCCGGTCTTTGACGCTGCTGCCGGGGTTATAGTACTCTAATTTTGCATAGACCGTCGCACCCTCCGGCACGGTTTTGTTGAGCCGAACCAGAGGAGTGTTGCCTACGAGATCGATCATGTTTCGGGCGACATTCATTGTAGTTCCTTCAAGTTATTGGTTTTTTGTGACTACCATGTTTGCGCAAAAGAATCCGATTTTAATCGGAAATTGAGGCCGGCCATAATCCACCTGCCCGGCATGGGGATAAATCCCATCTGCACATATTTCGTGTTGAAAAGATTGGTTGCTTCCATAAAAAATTCCAGATTTTTAAAATTGAAATAGAGTCTGGCGTCGACCAGGATATTCGTCTGTTTGCCGGATCGCTCTTCATAGCGCAACTGCCAGTATTGTTTTATATTGTAAAACCAGCGATGGTTTATTTTGAGAATAAATTGCTGCCGCAGGTAATCCAGCGAATACTTGGATGTGTACGGCCCAGCATCCTTGTCCGAATCGAGATAGCTGTAACTTAATTGAATTTCCCGAATGGGGGAATCTTTTTTAATCCTTTGCGGATATATCGCCAGGCTGATCTCTGCTCCGTTTGTCATCCGTTGCGCTATATTGAGTGCTTGCCACGGTTCATCCGTATTGTATCGAACCCAGTCGATGAGATGTCGGCCATGCCGCCGAAAAACAGCTATTTCGCCGGCAAAAAAATATTTTCGCCAGCGCAAGCCGCTTTCATATTGCCAGGCCTGCTCGGGCTTTAAATTGCGATTGCCCGCATTGGCCGGGCTGCTGTAAAACAGTTCCGTGTACGTCGGCACGCGGAAGGAACGTCCGACGGAGCAAAAACTCCGTAGTGTTTCCGTGAGCTTCAAGCCGACATCGAGCCCCGGCCACATCTGCCAGTCCCAATCCGAGTAGTAATAAAAAGAAAAGCCCGGCACAAGCAGCAAGTTTTTTACCGGTCGTAACTCCTGCTCAAAAAATACGCCTCTCCTGGTACGCGAATGATCGCCCAGGTTGCTGCTTTTGATATCTTCCCCGGCTATCTCTCCGCCCAGGGAAGTGGCGCCGAAGCGCGACTTGAGAACGGTCTGCAATTCCAGCCCACGCGATCCGGTGGTGTGGCGATTCCTGTACCAGTTCGGCCTTGCATTGTCGAGGATGAAATCATCCTTGTGCCTTTGCCAGTGGGCTTTGACGGAAACCGAATAATTTTTTTTATTAAAAACCAATGCCGAATTCAGGAAACCGGCGTTAATGCGTTCTCGCTCATTGGGAAAGCGCTCCGAATAAAACTTGTAAGCTCCGAAATTTTTATCGATATAGCCGTACGAGAGATTAAAAGTACCGACGCCAAGTTTTGCTGTTGATTGGTAATAGAGCGTCCGGTTGTCAAAATCCGTGTTTAGATGATAACCTGCCGACTTTATGAAGGACAAAGAAAGAGTATTATCAAAACGGCCAATAGGTTGCGTGACGGAAAGGTCGGTTTGTGAAAACTTGAAATCTCCACCCACAACCTTAAAGTGTCCCTGCTTTTTATTATTTTTCTTTGTTATAATATTTATGACGCCGCCAAAAGCATTCGGGCCGTAAAGTCTGGCGCCGGGGCCTTTAAGAATTTCGATTCTTTCGATATCGTCCAATGTTACCGGGATGTTGAGATTATGATGACCCGTTTGCGGATTACTCATTTTCACGCCATTGACAAGAATTAACGTTTGCTCAAACGAACTGCCTCTGATACCCACATCCGCCTGAACGCCCAAAGGACCCCGCTGTCGGAGATCGACTCCGGCAGCGAATTGCAGCAAATCCTGAACGCTGTGCACCGGCGCGGCTTTTATTTCCTCGCGTCCGATGACCGTGACGCTGCGAGTCAGGTCCGAAAACGTCGCCGGTATTCTGCCGGCTGTGACAACGATTTCCTCGGACTCGTAAGTTGGAATTTGTTGAGCAAAAACAACAACCGGGTATATAACCAGTCCGGCAATGAGAAACAAATTAATCGCGTCTCTGCTGCCATTTATTTTATTTGAATCTTTGATAGATTACCTGTTCATGTTTTTGTTTATCGTATCCTGATTTGCATTTTGAAGATAGCCAATAAATGATTATGCAGCTTTTTTATTTTTTTACAACCACTTTGTAATACGAATTGTGCGGCGCAATCTCGAGCACCTGGTAGCCCTGCTCTTCCACTGTTTTGGGTACGTTGTTAAGGGGTTCGCCTTCGCAAAGCATAATTTCCAGTATGTCGCCTTTGGCCAATTGCTCGAGTTTGAGTTTGGTCTTTACAAAGGTCATCGGGCAATGCTCTTTTGTAATATCCAGCACGTGTTTCATTTGTGTTCTCCTATATGAAAAGAATTTTGGCGTCTTTGGAATAGTCCAGAAAAGTCGAAACGCCAATCACATCTTCCACTTGGTCGACAAGGTCTTTTCTCTCGATTTCCAGGATATTCATGGCCATCTCGCAGGCAATAATTTTAATGCCCAATGCATGCGCCGATTCGATCAGTTCCTCCAATGTCGCCACATTGTGCTTTTTCATCATGCCGGTCATCAATTTCGGGCTGATGCCGCCAAAATTGAATCGGCTGAGGGGAAGGTTGTAGCGCCCGCCCATCAACACATTGAAAAACCTGGCCAGAAAACTGCGACCGACAGCCGACCGTTTGTACTTTTTCTTTAAAATATTCAAGCCCCAGAAAGTGAAGAACATGGTGACTTTACGGTTCGTGGCCGCAGCTCCGGTGGCAATGGTAAAAGCGGCAATAGCTTTATCAAACTCGCCGCTAAAAACAATGATGGAATAGTTTTCTTTTTGCATTGCTGGATTCCTTGTGTTTTGTTCTGTCTTGAAATTAAAGTTTTGTTAAGCAAAAAATAGAATATGGAATATATGCTTTACGAGAGTTTTAGAGGGCAACAGGAGGGCATGCCGCCCATCGAAACCACGGGCATTAGATGTAATAGGTAAAGTTGGATTCTCTGTTTTGGGATTTTACGATTTCGCATATATCTTCAAATGTTGTATGATCAACTATTTCGTTTATGGCATCTCTTACTTTTACCCAGATTCCGACAAATGGGCAAAAAGGTTCATCGTTACACTTGCTGTAACCGCTTCTGCTCACGCAGCCAATGGGAGAGGTCGGGCCATCCATCAAACGGATAATTTCTCCCAGAGTAATTTTCCGGGAACTTTTGGCCAGCCAGTAACCACCCTGAGGGCCTCGTCTGCTCTGAACATATCCGGCCCCCTTTAAAACCAGTAAAATTTGACTTAGATATTTTAGCGGAATATCCTGACGTTTTGCGATTTCGTTAATTCGGACTTTATCTTCATCATAATGCAGTGCAAGGTCGAGTACAGCTTTTAATGCATAATCACCTTTAAATGATATTTTCATATAACCTTCGGAATTAATATATTGTCGATCAACTTAGTAGAGAATATATGATTATTTACGAAAAAGTCAAGAAATATTTTAAAAATTTTATTGTGACAGCCATTCATACTGCAGGACCCAGCCCATAAACATGCCGAATGCCTTGCTCGCCGAATACGTGGAAATGTACGGGATTGATAATACGCCGACAATGGAAGCTTTGAATGCAATGTTATAGTGTGCGTTTATGTGTGTGGTTGCTCAACTGTGATAGCAGCATTCCCGAAAGCATTAGTGTGCACCCTAGTAATCCGCGAAGGGAAAGAATTTCACCTAATAAAAGCCATCCTCCCAGGACGGCGAAAACCGATTCGAAACTGAGAATGATCGCAGCATGCGCGGGAGGTGCATCTTTCTGAGCCACGATTTGAAGTGTGTAAGCTACGCCAACGGAAAGCAGTCCGGCATATAGAATGGGGAAAGCGGCTTTTTGCAGCGTCGGTATAGTGATCGTTTCTGCAAACGTCGCACCCACAAAACTAAGCAGAGAGCAAGTGATAAATTGGACCAGGGCGATTTTCAGTGAATCCATTTTTGTTGCCAGCCAGCCGATGATGTGGACGTGTGCCGCCCAAAAGAATGCGCTCACGAGTACCAAAAGATCGCCGGGCGATATGGTCAGGTTTTGTCGGACGCTCAGGAAATAAAGGCCGATCACAGCGAGCACGGCACCGAGCCATGTCCCTGTACCGGCGCGCTGGTGCCATGCCAATCCCATAATCGGCACGAGAATGACATAAAGCCCGGTGATGAATCCCGCTTTACCCGCCGTCGTGTACACAATACCGATCTGTTGAAATGACGAACCCATGAAAAGAGCCAATCCGGCGAGACTGCCTCCCAGGAAAAGGTTTTTATAGAATAACGGTTTGTGTGACTCTTGTTCTTTTCCGCGATGAAAATAATAAACAAAGGGCAACAACGCCAAACTTCCCAGCGCAAACCTGACCGCATTAAAAGTAAACGGTCCCACGTGCTCCATACCGGCGCGTTGCGCAACAAAAGCGAATCCCCAAATGGATGAAGTGAGGAGAAGCAAAAAATCGGATTTCAGTGTGCGGGTTTGCATTGACAAAGATAGGTATGGCTGGATTTGTTTGCAAGTAGATTTTAAAACAGGTGTAACGCCTTTTGGTAAGAAATGACTTGGATTTTCGCTGAATTACTTTTATTATAAAGAAATAGCTTTCATGAATGACTAGAGGGATAACCATTATGAAAGAATTTCCTGTCCTCACCTACCGGGATACCATCGAAAATGTCAAAATTAAGCGCGGAGATATTAAAACAAAAGCTTTTGATGGTTCTCTCCAGGAGCTTTACGATTCCTATCTTCGCTACCGAATTCTTTATGAAATGGCCAGGCTCGTTACCTCTGAAACCACCATCGAAAATATTTTAAATACGATTTTGGATAAACTGATCGATTTTACCGGTGCGGAAAGAAGCCTGGTACTCATCTTCGACAAGAGCGGTGAAATTATTTACCATGCCGGGAGAGAGCTTGATCAAAACAGCATTCTCGATCCAAAATTTGAAGTAAGTTGGAGCATAATTAACAAGACGCGCCAATCCGGGGAGCCGGTTTGTTTACGAAATGCACTGGAGGGGCCGGATTTTGACAAGTCAAAGAGCATCTTTAGACTCAAAATCCTGTCCGTTATTTGTGTTCCCATCGTGCATAAAAGCGATGTCATTGGAGTACTATACGCCGATAATAGAACTGTTCAGGGGATATTCAAAAGTCAGGTTAGCGACTTTTTATATCAATGCATAAATTTGATTTCCAGCTATATGCATGCGCTACTTCAAAGAAAGGAACTATTAAATGGCATCGACGAGTTGGAGAAACAAATTCGTTCGCGAGGAAATTACCAGGCTATTATCGGAGTCAGTCCCCAAATAAAAGAGGTTATAAAATTTATTGGGCAGGTAGCCGATAGTAATGCCACCGTTTTAATTGAAGGCGCAAGTGGGACAGGCAAAGAATTGGTTGCCCGCGCGTTACACGACAATAGCAGTCGAAAGGACAAACCGTTTGTTTCTCTTAATTGTGGGGCGCTTCCGGAAACTCTGTTAGAATCAGAACTCTTTGGCTATGCCAAAGGCGCTTTTACCGGAGCAACACAGGACAAAAAAGGCTGGTTTGAAACAGCAAACGGAGGAACAATTTTTTTTGACGAAATCAGCGAAATGAGTCCTGCGCTGCAAGTCAAGCTTTTGCGTATCCTCCAGAACGGCGAGTATTCTCCGGTGGGGAATATGCAAATTAAAAAATGTAGCGTTCGAATCGTGGCGGCAACAAATGCACATCTTGAAGATTTGGTAAAGCAGAAAAAATTTCGAGCTGATTTGTTTTATCGTTTGAATATTCTAAACGTAGAACTTTCATCACTCAAAGAGCGCCGTGAAGATATTCTTATGCTGGCAGAATATTTTCTCAGACAATATGGGAAGCAATTGGAAAAGAATGATTTGAAATTGAGCGAAGAAGTAAAGGAAATTTTATTGAAATATGATTTTCCCGGCAACGTCAGAGAATTGGAGAACGCCATGCATCGAACGGCGGTTTTAGCACAAGAAGATGAAGTTCAGGTCAGGCATTTGCCCGACGCCATGCGTCTGCATACGACTCTGGAAAGATTAAAAGCTCCGGGCCACTTCGCCCGGGAAAAAGTGCGCATGATTGAGCAATTTGAAAAAAATTATATAGAAAGCGCTTTGAAAAACGCCAAGGGAGTTGTTGCACAAGCTGCACGGCTTGCTGGAATGGACGCAAAGAACTTTTATCAGAAAATGGAAAAATATAATATTAATCCTAAACAATTTAAATTAACCATATAAGTGAAATCATGGTGTTCTGACCATACCTATGGTAAAGAAACCATGAAAGTTGCCTTTCATCAAATTCTCACCAAATCATTCTTCTTGAATCCGACGCATATTTACAAGTGGTTAACGCTTGTAAGCTAACTGCTGCGCTTTTCTCATCTTTGGCATTTTATTTGATTACATTTAAATAAATTTAAAATAATCGAATTTTTACGGCAAAAAGAATAATGGATCAGCCTTCTCAAATTTTGTTTTGTTGCCAAAATGCTTCAACCTTTGTGGATTTAATCGGAGGACTTGCAAAGAAATACTTGATTACACTGGCATGTGAATTTGATATGCTTTCCTCCTTACCGAAAGAATGTGTTTTTAGTTTGATCATGATGGAAATTCCTTCCAAAAAAAACGAATTGATAAAGGCATTTGAAGACATCTCTGCCGGATACCCATCGCCAAAAATTATCATATTTGACGGCAATCATGATCAAAAAACATTGGCAGAAGCCTTTAAACGAGGCGCAGTCGATTATTTTCCAAAACCTGTTGACTATGATTTGTTGCTTGAAAGAACAGAAGCGCTGATGCGCAATACATGAATTTTTCTTACACCGAGGGTAGATGCTTATTCGGGGAAGGGGGATTTAGGGCGAAGGCGAAGGCTTTCGCCCTTTTTTATTAGTGCGCACTATGGTATTGTTACCATTCGTGTGGTAATTTGACCATTATCTTTGATCGGATTTGCAAGTCAAGAAACTTGCAGGCTGTCATCGCTAATGAAAGTATAATAACAAGTTACCCTTGTTTTCCTGATTATGTTTTTTCTCCAATTTTTTCGGCATTTTATTTGTATCCGCATTTATTAATATCACATCCGATATTTCTTTTTCATTTAACCACTTCTCTATTCCTATCCTTTGCTGAATTGTGATGTTGCAATTATCACATCTCGCACGTTAAAGTCACTGAAATACTATTCAAAAAACTCTTGAGAATAATTGTCTGCATTTGAACTGGAATATCTTGTTTGAAAAGAGTCAATTATGCTAATGAATCAAATCGATGAAACAGAAACCTGTCTGATCCTGCTTGCTGAAAGAGGATTAGAACCATCAAAGCTGATAGAAGACTTTATCAAGCAGCAGGGTGGTACTGTTTTGTTGCGGCTGCTTCAGCAAGGTGTGCTACTCGTCAATGTGAATTATAAAACTAGGGAGCAAATCAAACTTATGAAGGAGGTGAAACTTGTTGGCGGTGTAAGGATGATCCCTCGGGATTTACCTAAAATACGGGTTGCAGAGAAGGAAGGTTTTGTGGAAAACACAACCAGAGAGTAATTTAATTATCAAGTTACAAATTAATAATTGGAGGTGAATTATGCCAAATCCAGTAACTGGTGTTATGCAAGAGATCCCATTTGCTGAACTCGTCCGCCAGGCTGCCTTGGCAGTAGCAGATGGACAGACAGCACTTGACATGAATTCGATACAAACAGCACAGGTTCTGGCCGAGACGAAGCTTCCGGCTGGGAGTGTCGTGATGGCTCTTATCGAACATGTCAATGATGCAGGCGATGTCATTCAGGTAGAGCCGCTATATAATGATGTGGAAATGCCATTGCTTGTATATGGTTTGGAACCCACGTTCTATCACTTTACCGAAACAACTATCGAATTAAAATTTACAGCTCGCTATTATGTAAGCGAAGTTGAAGTGGAGAGACGAAGTGACCTGCAAAAGGGCTACCAATCGAGTTATTTTGCATCCAATAAGAAATACGGTGGCGGAGGAGGTCTGTCGCTCAATCTTGGATTTTTCTCAATCAGCGGCGGTGGCGGTTATTCAAAAACGGAAACAAATCGAACGTTTCAATCAACGCTTCAGGTGAGCACTTTTAATGAATATCATTCTCAGGTTTATAGTTTCAGCGTTCAAGGTGCTGCGCGCCTCACGACAACCTTGAAGCCCAAACCGGGACCATCCCGGTTTCCTGAAGTTCGTCGCTTGACGCCGGAAGCTCCTCCGGCACCACCGGCATGATAGCACAAGAGAGATTCTCATTGGAGTAACATCGCGGGTCTGCGCACGCGCAGCCCCGCGTTAATCAGCTTTAGGAGAGAAAAATGCCAATTCAAAAGAATGCTGTTTCAGCGACCAAGCAGGTCCTTGTTACCCCGCTGGTGGAATTACTGCAACAAATTGGGGAATCAGTGATAAACGGTCAAATGTCTATTGATGAGTATGCCCGGCGTGTGGCCCTGGAGTTACAACAACGTGAAGATGAAATTTCAGAGCAAATTATTCCCCCTCGCTTTGCAATGCCGGAAGTAAAGGTGGACATGGGCATTTCTCTGGAATTCTTTCAACGCTGGGACGAGGAAAGGGATTTTGGCCATCGAGACCTTTATGCCGTCCCGTTGAATGCACAAGCAGTCAATTTATTCAATTACAGCGTAGAAGGAAGCAGTCGCATTTCCATTCGCCTCGCTTCCATTCCAAATCCATAATGGAGAAAACAAATGTCTAATGAATTTAATGATAACGCCATTCATCAGGCTCTTGGGCTGATTAAGCGTGAAATCGAGGACACTATTCATCAGCTTCGTTTGCAATTAGAGAACTGCGAAACAAGGTTGAAAAAGTGCCTTGAAGAGCGGGCTAAATTAGCTAAAGCCAACATGGAACTTGAGGAAGATAATAGTCGCTTGCGTGCGCTCATTGAAGAATTGGAATCGAAACAACCTCTGTTAGATGCAGAGGCACTACTTTCCTCATTTGCGACCGCTTTGCAAGCCATGCAAAAAACGCTAAATGAAGCCGGCGGGCCGGTCAGCTATGGTCTTCGTGACTTGAAAACTGATTTGAAGGTAGGCATCGTTGTGGATGAAAAGGGTTTGCTTCGTTTTAGATTACCGGGATTAAAAGAAGATATTTCCCCCGGAAACCTTTCCACTCTTAATTTTTCCGTGGTTGCTGCAGCACCTTCCATCGGCGAAATGGACATCGTATCTGTCCCCCGTGTTGTCGGTCTACAGATTGATGAAGCTCGACGACGTGTGGAACAGGCTGGGTTCAAGATTGGACAAGTTGAAGAGCAAACAAGTGATCAAACTTCAGGCACTGTTCTTGAACAGATGCCACCCGGAGGATCTGTAGCTAAAGTGGGACGTGCTATTGATATTGTTATCTCAGAAAAAGTTACCACTCGTGTCCCTCTCTTAATCAATTTGCAGGAAAACGAAGCAGAAAAATTGCTACAAATCAGTCATTTGCGATTGGGGAGGGTGACAACTTTTTCCGGTGATGTGCCCGTTGGTACAGTTTTAGAACAAAGCATTGAAGCGAATACTGAAGTACCGGTCAATACGCAGGTGGGCCTGGTTATTTCTGAAGGTAAAGAAGTGAAAGTACCGAATCTAATTGATTTACCAAAGAAAAAAGCTGGTCAGGAACTTCGCATGAAAGGACTTCAATTAGGTAATGTCGAATATGCCGTCTCGAATAAACCTAAAGGTCGCGTACTTTCGCAAAGGCCCGATGCCGGGAGAACAATGAGCCTTTCCGGTAAAGTGGATTTGGTTTTGAGCGAGGGACCCAAGAAAAAGAGTACAAAAAAGGAATAAAAAAAAATGCGGCAGTAATACGCACGAAAACCAGGAGGATGGTGTCAATGCTTCTGATCAGTACTGTTACAACATTCACATCAGGAATACAAGCAAGAAACATCATTTATTTGAAATCCAGGCTAAATTGCAGTGGCATGTATTTGCCTATCCAACGGAAGGATCTATTTTGTCTAATGATGCGAGTCTTTTGAACTTTGTGGAACCTTTTCCACATGCTGTTAAGTCAGGTTCCATGCCCCCGAAAAATCTGATTGATAATGATTTCTTCAAGTGTTTGTCGTATCTCACCGGATCAAACGCAAACAGTTGACGAACGTAGCGGCTTTGTCTGCATTCTCCTGATTTGATCATGGCAGCCTGCTTTTTAACTTCCCAGCCCGTCTTTTCGCATCGATGTAATCCGGTAAATCTTTGTCCGCATTTTTCCAGAGGCTTAAAAATTTATCATAGTTGAGAATCGCTTTTCTGTTTTTTCCCAGTTGCTCATAGATTTTTCCTGACAAATAATATGTTTTCGGATAATAAGCTGCTCTGAATCCGCCATAATTGTCGTACAGGTTTTGTATTGTAATTAATGAATGAATGGCTTTTTGAAAGGATTTTATTTCAATCTGGCAAATGGCCAGGTGGTACAGCGAGCGAATTTTTTCCCAATCCGAAGAAGAGTTATATAACTGATCGATTACACTATCCGCCCGGCTGCATTCGTTTCTTTCACTGTAAAAGATAGACGCTTCTATGTTCGGATTTGGTCTGTTTCTTTTGGCTGTAAATATCTTTTCAGCATCGATAAGGTCATTCGTAGAGATGTAGAAATAAAATAGATGAATCCAATACTCATTCCAATCAATTGAATCCTGGGCAGCGACAGCACATTGTGCCACAGCTTTGGCTCTTTCAATATCATTCCAGCCCCAGATCAGGATCAGGGCTTTGCGCAAGTTTATCTTCGCTTGTCGTTTGGGTTGCCCTGCGAATAGTTTGTTGATTTCATCACAGGCTTTCAACGCATTCCGATACTTGCCGATATAAAGGTAATTCCTGTAAAGTCGGTCCCAGGCAAACCTTCGAATTTGGGCATCCTGTGAATCGCTCACCAGGGGCAACAATATTTTTTCAGCCTTTCCAAACTGACCGGCAAATTGATACAAACCGGATAATTCGCAATCGATAAGCGGCGCTTTTTCAGGATTGGACGCTTTTACATCTTGAAGTGTTTTTAAACACACAGGCAGTTGATTGGCAACTGCAAAAGCCATTACGATCTGCCGAAAATGATATTCCGATTTTGCATACCTTGCATAGATTTTTGCAATTTTTATCATTTCACGATATTTTTTTGTTTTTTTATAGCAGCGCATAATGCCATCATAAGCAACCGTGTTTGTAGAATCAATTTCAATGACTTGATTGTAAAATTTAACTGCGGACAAATAGTTGCGTGTCTGTTCATCAATCTTGGCAACCTGAAGAGAACCCTCTTTTCTGTTTTCTTTCATATAGCGATTCGCATAATAAAGCGCCTTCTCTGTATTTCCATGCGTACGATACAGGCGGGAAAGATTAAATAGTGCGGGTTCAAATGTCGGATCAAGATGTAAACACTTTTGGAAATATGATACGGCAGTTTTATAATCTTGAATAATCCAATACCATTCACCCAGCTTAAATAACAGTCGCTTTTCATCTGGGTATAGTTCTTCAACTTGCTTAAGAATCTGGATTGCGGATTGAGCACCTTTTTCGAAATAAGCAATTTCTGCGTTGACCATATACTTTTGTTTTAAAGGAAAGTAATCTTTCATCAATTCGCTTGCGTGTTTTAACAGAGATTTTTGAAGCTGTTCATTTTCGGTTTGCTCCCGTATAACGCAAGCTAGTCGATAGTATGCCAGACTAAAGGTCGAGTCCATGAAAATTGCTTTTTTGAATTCCTTTTCAGATTCTGAAAACTTGCGCTGAAGGAATAATGTCTCTCCAATAAAATAGTGCTCGTGCGCCTCAAAGTTTTTTGTGAGGTCCTGGACAGCCATTTTATTGTGTGCTTCTATATCTTCCTTTTTCTCTTTAAAAACTATTCTTGTTTTAACGACCAGCCGGTCGATCATTTCCGGGATGCTCGCCTGGCCATGTCCGCGCGCTTGTTCGGTGAATAAAAACTTTTTTTTCCTTATGTCAATGATTTTCAGATCAAAATTGTATTGCCCATCGAATTTTCTGAGGGTCGTTTCAAGTATGTAATTTGCATGCGCTGATGCACAAATTTCTCGTGCGAGTTGTTCATCAATATAGGTGATATCGTCTTTGCCGAGTTGTTTGAGTATATCGAACATTCGTTCCCGTGTCATTACAGAAATCCGTGGAGATTGCTCCAGAGACGTTATGAACATGTCCGAGAGTCCGTTCAGTTCTTTTTCTTTTGTTTCGTTCCGAACATCCGTAACGACGATGATACTGCGTTTAACAGTTTTATGGTTTTTTATATTGGTGAACAAGATTGCAGAGAAAACTAAAAGGAGCAACAGGGAAGTGTAAAGAATTCTAAGGGGATGGAAATTGATTGTAATTCCTTTGAACGCCACAGTTTTTATCTTTTTAAATTTAGTTCTGAATTTTTTCAGATCAGCTTTTACCTCATTCATTGTCATATAGCGATTTGAGGTATCCTTTTCCAGACAGTGGCTGATGATTTTTTGCAAGTCGCGCGGTATATTGGGGCTGGGATGATCCGGGAGCTTTAGATTGTCGTTTATAATACTGTCCAAAATATCATAATTGCTTGGTCCATGGAACGGTGGGATTTTGAAAAGCATCTCATATATAATGGTACCCAGAGACCAAATATCAGAGCGCTGATCAACCTCAAAACCCTGCACCTGTTCAGGAGACATATAAGCTGCTGTTCCGGAAATAACCTCGCTGCGTGTGGATTTTCCTTTTAATTTCGCCAGCCCAAAGTCTACGATTTTCACGATGCCTTCAGTTGTTACAATGATATTTCCCGGCTTCACATCGCAATGAACGATGCCTTTTGCGTGAGCTGCCGCCAGACCGCGCGCTATTTGAATGGCAATGTCGACGGCATCTTTCGGCGAGAGATCCCCTTCTTCAATTATTTCTTTTAGCGTTTTGCCTTCATAAAACGCCATGACAATATAGAGTTGTTTATCTTCAGTCTCGTTGATTTGATGAATTGTACACAGATTGCGATGGTCCAAAAATGATGCGGCTTGGGCTTCTTCAATGAATCTTTGTTTGTTTTCTTGGTTTTGATTCAATTCGGGGGGAAGGAACTTGAGAGCTACGAACCGATCCAATTTCATGTCGACTGCTTTATAGACTTCCCCCATACCACCTTTGCCCAGCAACTCGAGAATTTTATAGTGGGAAATTATTTTTCCCAACATTTTTTGGTTCCTTGTTAAAAGGTCAGATTTGTTTCAACAAGTATGTCCAACGACAATTCTACTAATATTTAATCAAAAAAACAACTACTTTCCCCGTTTTTTCTTGACAAAAACATCTTTATTATTAACTTGTTTTGTAAGCAATCCATCCTGCAAACCGGAGGTTACCATGAGTTTAAACGTAAGCCGTCGCAAATTTATTCAAAATTCAATTTTCCTGGGCAGTTCCGTGGCTGCTCAAAATCTTTTTTCCAGTCCAAATCTTCCGAATAATGCCGCAGTTGATATAACCGCAGCATCCGGTAATATCCCTGCGAAAAACGCTCGTGCTGCAGTTAACGCTTTGGGCGGAATGAAAAAGTTTGTGAGCAAAGGTGATCGCGTCGTTCTCCTGCCCAATCCCCAGGGGCGGCAAAAGGGTACCAGCACAAATCCCCATGTTGTTGGGGAAACAGTAAAAATGTGTTACGAGGCCGGTGCCGGGAAAGTTACAGTGTGCTCCATTCATGGGATCGATCAGTGGAAAGCGACGGGAATTATCCAAGCCGTCAAAAAAGCGGGCGGCGAAATGTTTTATCCGAGCGCGGAAAAGGATTGGGCTGACGTTTCTCTTCCGGCAGGGAAAATATTGAAAAAGACAAGAGTGATTAAATGGGCACTGGAAAATGACGTGCTCATCAATATACCGATCGCCAAACAGCACAGCAGTGCCCGATTTACCTGCAACCTCAAAAATCTGATGGGTTTTAATGACAGGGATAAAGAGTTTCACCAAGGCAGCGAACATTTGCACCGGTGCATCACCGATCTTTCAACTCTTTTTAACCCAACGCTGTGCATTGTCGACGCCAACACCATCCTCATCGAAAACGGGCCTTTTGGCCCCGGAGACACAGCATCGCCAAACAAGGTCTTCGCCGGCACGGATATGGTTGCAGTCGATGCACTGTGCTGCGGCCTGATTTCGCTCGATCCTGAAACTGTGCCTCACATTCTTTGGGCCTCACAAGCGGGTGTGGGTGAAATTGACCTTTCTAAAAAGGTTATCAGAGAGTTTAAAGCGTAAATATAATCCGATTGGTATTACATTTCCGTTTTAATCGACAAATAATAATTTCGCTCCGCTGCCGGAATATAATATCCTACGCCATCCCATGTATAACCGGAGAGTTCGTATTTTTTGTTCAGAACATTGTTCACAAACAAATTCAAAGATAATTTGACCGGCCCGAACCATTTGGGTAAATTCATCCTTGCGGAGAAATTCACCACGTTATGCGGTGTGATGGAAAGCTCGTTTTGCTGTGCATTATCAAGAAAAATCCGCCCGATGTGCTGAAAGTGCGCGGAGGCGAAAATCGGCCCTAATGTTTTTGAAAGTCTAAAGTTAAACATCAGATTCGGAAATCCGCCAATCTGGTTTCCATTCCGGTTATAACTGACATTACCCGTCCAATCCTGATTCCAAAAATATTCGGTGTATTTGATAAAATAGTTATCGCTGTATGTTGCGTTTGAAGACAACAAAAGTCCGAGTGGGAATTCGCTATGCAAATCCAGTTCGATGCCGCGATGAACTGATTTTTCTGCGTTACCGTAAATCGGATAGCCGTCATCGGTAATCCCGCCGGTGGGAACGATCTCGTTATCAAAATTCATATAAAATACATTTAAACGCAGCTTCGTGCCCGTCTTTTGGTAGCCCAATCCGGCCTCCATATCGTACAATGTTTCCGGCTTGACGTAAGGATCCTTGTAAATACCACGCGCCGGATCGATAACTCGGAAAAGGGGCAGGACATCCGGATTGTCTGCGTCGTAGATATCGCTGTCTTTGGGCTCTCTTTTGGCAATGGAGTAATTACCAAATATATTGAGCTTTTTGTTCAGATTATAATTTACCCCGATTCTTGGCGTCAAAAAGTTATAGTTGAGATTATATCGATGGCCAAAGAACGCACCCAATTTTGTTTGCTTAAATTTATATGTGAGATGCTGAAATTGCAAATCAGCTTTTACAAACAATTTTTCGGATACCTGAAAAATGTCGTTTGCATAAAAGGCAGCAGAATTCTTTTTCGTATTGTGTTCATAATATCGCAGTTGCGGCACTGTTCCCGGCGGCAAATGGGCTCCCCATACAACCTGCCCCCAGTGGTGAGCGTCGTAAAGACTCAGTTCGCTTCCAATAAATATTTTGTGACGCTTGTAATTTATTTGTAATTGGGGAATCCAGCCATATTGCTTTTTATCAACCCATTTCTGCCGCACCAAATCTGTCTTTCGAACAAGCTCGCCATTATCTTCAAAGGGCGCCATATTATATTCCTGAAGCTTGCGATGCGCTTTGAACTGTTCATAATACCCGTCGCCCTTGACATGAAATAGCGTCGAAGTTAATTTCACATGCTCGTTAGGTGTCCATTCATTGATCAACTGGTAATGCGGCTGATTGAAGTTATCCGCTGCATTCTTGTAGGTATAGTAATTTAGCTTGCGATTTGTTTGCAACTCTTCCCTGGTGATTCCTTCCCAGGCAAAATGCGCGCGCATGGGCCCGCCAAAGACATTGATTTTGGTGCTCATTTTTTCATCATAACGTGCAGCGCTGAAAAAATACGACCACGAGTCTACCCATGAATTCTCCCGATAACCGTCGGTATTGACTTTGGAGAACCTGCCGTAAAATGAATACGTGTTGTTAACGAGTCCCGAGCCAAGGGAAAAAGTATGTTTTCGTGTGTTATAACTGCCCATTCCGCCGGTATAGTTTATATATCTTTTTTCGCCTGCACTGCCTGTCTGTAAATTGATGGAACCGGCAAATGCGCCCGTTCCATAAAGAGAATTGGCCACACCACGCTGGACTTGAATATCCTGCAGGTTGGCGCTGATATCCGGAAGATCATAAAAATATGTTACGTGATCCTCGGGATCATTCAGCGGCACATTATTAACGGTTACGCCGACTCGCGTTGCATCAAATCCGCGGATTTTCACTTCGGAATAGCCGATCGCTCCGCCCGTATTTGAATAGGAATAGACTCCGGGAACTTCATCGAGTAAAAGCGGCACTTCTTGTGCCCAGTATTTCTGTTCGATGTCTTTTGCGGAAATATCCGTAAAAGCTACAGGCGTTTCACGATCAATTGCTCGTGTTGCCGAAACGACAATTTCCTGGCCTTTGAGAACCAGAGGTGCCATTTCGATGTTCAGTGTAACATCGTGTGTACCGATTGTGATTTTTTGTTTTGAAACTTTGTAGCCAATGTAGCTTACTGCAAGCGTGTAGGTTCCGGGGGAAAGATTTGCAATGACAAACTCGCCGTCTGTATTGGTTGCGGCACCAATACGAGTCTCCATGATAATCAGATTAGCGCCGACGAGCACCGAAGAATTATGCTGGTCGACAACCTTGCCTGTTATTCTCGCTGCAAACAGCGTCTGCGCCAAAAGCAGGAATGACAAAAGTAAAATAAAAATAAATCGTTTTTGCATGACAACCTCCTTAAAGTAAAAAACCGGTTTCCACGTAGGGAAACCGGTTACATTAGTCATACAAAAACGATCAAACCACGTAACCGTTTCCCTACGCTAGTATAATCTAGTTCAGGTTCCAAGGGTGTGTTCTCAGGTCAAAAGACCACCCCTAACGGCAGGAAAGAATATAGCATTTTTGATTATTAAATCAAGAGTTTTTTGTAATACTGAAAATGTTACCACTATTTTTCGTTTATTAAAAATCTTGCGTTTCGGATGTGATTTTGCTAAATTGGCAGGCAAATAGAACAGCTTTGTAAACAAAATGGAGGTCAATTGTCTTCTTTAACAAAGATTCTCAGTCCATTCAAGGGGGAGCGCATTATTGAATGGTATTCCGATCTCACAGACTTGTGGCACAGCACTGCTGCACCCGTTGTCTCGGAAGATCACAATTCGCCAAAGGGCATGACGCAATGGATTCACTTTAATAACTTTTTGCTCTGGCATCTTGAGGATGATGCCCGCCGCGATGATGTGTCCGCCGAAGAAATTATGAAAACGAAAAGAGCTATTGATAAACACAACCAAAACCGCAATGATGTCATCGAGCGCATAGATATTTGGATTGATAACGTCTTAAAAACTTCGGGGATAAAACCGGACGATGATGTGGAAATGAATTCGGAAACGCCCGGTAGCATTATCGACAGACTGTCGATTCTTAGCCTGAAAATTTACCACATGGATGAACAAATTCAGCGCCATGATGTTGGCAAAGAGCACCAAGACGTGGCACGGGATCGTCTGGCAATATTGAAGGAGCAGCGCCATGATCTTTCAGCAGCGCTCGATAAGCTCATTCTTGATTTGCGTCAAACACACAAGCGACACAAGGTGTACCGACAATTTAAAATGTATAATGATCCCAATTTTAATCCCGCGATTTATAAAAGCAACCAAAAAAAATAAATATTTTCCTTGAATTTCAATTCAATTTTTATTATATTTAAACCTTTTAAATTAACACTTTTATGAAAAGTATTTCATTTTTCTTTCTAATTTATAAAAGGGACGAGGAGGTGGCTTAATATGATTAAAGTCCAATCTATCAACTCTATCGATGCGTTGAAAATGTCCATTCAATGTGAAATGGACATGAGAGAGTATTACGAAGAGGCAACGGTCATAGTTAATAACGACGATGCCGAAGCTATTTTAAAAGGCCTTACGGACAAAGCCGATAAGCATCGCCAAAGCTTGATTCGAGCTTACAGCAAACTGAGCGGGAAAAAGATTTTATATCTGAAACTGGGAAGAAAACATAAACTCTCATCTCTTGTCAAGTGCGCTGATGATCCGAACGAAGCGATTAGGAATGCCAAAAAGAACGAGCAGGAACTCAAATCTTTTTATTTGATTATTTCAAGAAGATTGATAGAATCTGATCTACGCCAGCTTTTCCGTGAACTGGCTATGGAACAGGAGCAACACTACGCTTTGCTTGAATCTTCATTTGAAGAGCCGCTTCACCTGGATGAGGAACCGATTGAAGCCGAAACCGAAGAAAGCAACATTATGAGTGAATTAGCTTCTGCCTAGTTTTAATATTCAGCGATGATGTTTAAAGCCCGTCACAATTCCATTTATCTGGATTGGACGGGCTTTGTTATTATCAGCCTTGATTTTATCATAATAAAGCGTTACTTTTTGCTTGAATGCGAACGAACATTGGCAGGGGCAAAAATGAATTTGATTTACATGGATCATCACGCAACCACGCCTCTCGACAAAGAGGTGCTGGAAGCAATGATGCCTTATCTGACCAGTGAATTTGGCAATCCAGCCAGCAATACCCACGCCTACGGACACAGAGCCAGGCATGCCGTTGAAGAGGCCCGGCAACAGGTTGCCGCTCTCATCAATGCAAAGAGCGTGGATGAAATTATTTTTACCAGTGGTGCAACGGAATCCGATAACCTTGCGCTAAAGGGTATTGCCGCTTTGCCGGGCAAAGCAGGCGGCCACATTATTACGATGGCCACCGAGCACAAAGCGATTCTTGATACGGCTAAAAGATTGGAAAGACAGGGAGTTCAGGTCGGTTTCGCATCGGTTGATGAATTTGGCGTTGTTGATTTGCAAAATCTCGAAGCATTGATTCAACCGAATACCATGCTCATCTCCATTCAAAGTGCAAATAGCGAAATAGGTACAGTGCAGCCGATAGCTGAAATAGCTGGAATTGCACATAAGCATGGTGTTGTTTTTCATACGGACGCCGTGCAAGCCCTTGGCCGCATAGATGTCGATGTGGTCGGAGATCATGTTGATTTGTTGTCGATTTCAGCGCACAAAATGTACGGACCAAAAGGCGTGGGCGCTCTTTATGTGCGCAAGGGAATCCATCTCATTCCATTGATCGAGGGCGGCGGACACGAAAAAGGAATGCGTTCCGGAACATTAAATGTTCCGGGGATTGTAGGACTGGGCACAGCCGCGGAAATGGCCAAACGCGATTTGGAGAACGAATCCGCACGGCTTTTGCAATTGCGGGACCGCCTGGCACACGGTATTGAAAAACGCATTAAACATGTAAAACTGAACGGGCATCCTGATAAAAGATTGCCTAATAATTTGAATTACAGCTTTGCTTACGTCGAAGCTGAAGCACTCATTCTATCCTGTCGTGATGTTGCCCTGTCTTCAAGCTCTGCATGCAGTTCGTCATCTTTACAGTCATCGTATGTTTTAAAAGCAATCGGCGTTCCGGATTCTCTGGCGCAGTGTTCCATTCGCTTTGGCTTGGGTAAAAGCAACACGGAGGAGCACATCGACTTTTTGCTCGATCTTCTTGAAAAGAGTGTAGGGCGATTGCGCGAAATGTCTCCTTTGTACGATGGGGCAAAGGAAGATGTTGATAGTGGATTTGCACGTTGAAAAAGAAGATAGGGCGGCGTTTGGAATGCGTCGTAATAACTTGTTAGCAAGTTCTGTATTTCTTCTGACTAAAAAATAAATGTAAATAAATTTTACTCCATACTTGCCTTCTTTAGGCAAGAAAAGCATAATACTTGTCACTATGAGTGAATTGTCAGGAATAGGAAAATCCTATCGAAATAAACTCAGTAGAGTTTTGGAAAATAATTATAGTGTAATTACTGCTAAATTAGTTTCTGAGACTTTAGCAATTTCAGCTCAAGAATCAGGAAGATTACTTTCAAGGTGGAATAAGAGTGGTTGGATTAAAAGAATAAAAAGAGGAGCATACATTCCAATCCCTTTAGAATCAACAACAAGCAAAGTAATTATAGAGGAACCGTTTCTTGTAGTAAATTCTTTATACGGGCCAGGATATATCGCTGGATTTAGTGCTGTAAAATGGTGGGATTTTTCAGAGCAGATTATTGAATCTGTTACATATTTCACACTAAAAAAAGTCAAGAATCGTAATCCTATCCATGGTGGTATCAAATTTAAACTAAAGACTATTTCTGAACATAAGCTATTTGGATTAAAGAGGCTATGGATTGGAAGTAAAAAAATTAGAATTAGTGACCCTTCTAAAACTATGATTGATTTACTTGATGACCCTAAAATAGTAGGTGGAATTACAATAATTACAGATTTTTTTTCAGAGTATATGAATTCTGAACATTATAATTTTGAATTATTAATACAATATGCTCATCAAATGAAGAATAAGACAATATTTAAAAGACTCGGTTTGATATATGAAACAATGTTTAATGCAAATGAAGAAGTTTTATCAATATTTCTAAAAAATATTTCATCCGGGTTTTCAGAGTTCGATCCCACTGTTCCGTCAAGATATAATATTACTAAATGGAAATTAAAAACGTCGGAATTTTGGAAAAGGAAATATGATCGAAAAAAATGAAATTCTGAAAATGGCGGCAGGTTTGGGACTCAATCCAGATACCGTGGAAAAAGACTATGTTCTGGGGTGGATGCTATTTGGAATCAGCCAACACCGTGAAATATCCGGCTGGGCGCTTAAAGGAGGGACAAGTCTAAAAAAATGTTTCTTTGAAACATTTAGATTTTCTGAAGATCTGGATTTCACACTTTCCGATCAATCACATTTAGCTGAGAAATTTCTTTTAAAAAATTTCATTGAAATTACAGACTTTTTATCAGAAGAGGTCGGAATAATATTCTTCAAGGATAGATTTAAATTTAAGATTATTGACAAGAGGAACGGAAAGTATTCAGCTCAAGGTAAAATACATTACAACGGACCGCTTAGAAGAAAGCAAGGAGTTGCAACAATAAAACTGGACTTGACTACAGATGAAATACTTGTTCTCAAAACTGTTAGAAAACAAGTACATCATCCTTATACGGACAGGCCATTACAAGGTATATATGCTAATTGCTATGCATTTGAAGAAGTCGTTGCTGAAAAAATTAGAGCATTGGCTCAAAGAGCAAGGCCAAGAGATTTATACGATGTTATTCATTTCTTTAGAAATCGGGAGATGATCGAAAATCCCACACTGGTTTATAACGTACTTCAAAAAAAATGTAGTTATAAAAAGATTGAAATCCCTACTTTCCTACACATCCAGAAGCATGAAAAATATGATGAATTAGAACCACAATGGAAGTTCATGCTGGCTCATCAGCTAACACATCTTCCGCCATTTGCATCGTTCTGGAATGATTTATCACCATTCTTTGATTGGTTGAACGGACAGTTAAATGAAAAAACACTTGTCTCTGTTTCCAATGAAGATGAACTGATTTTTCATCCTGGTCGAATTCTTTCCGCGCATTTTACTAATTTTCTTTTGCAAAAAATTCAATTTGCAGCAGCAAATAGGATATGTATCAAGTTAATGTATAAGAGTAAAACGAGAACAGTAGAACCGATTTCATTTAGAACTTCAAAAATAGGTAATAGGCTTTTCTATGGATTTGAGAGAGAAGCAAATCATGCAAAGGCTTATTCAATATCTGAAATACAATCGATCGAGATTACAAATATACCATATATAGAGAAATATCCTGTTGAAATTAGTTCGAGTGGACGTATTTCAATGCCCCCAATAAGAAGAACGTCAGATTTTTCAATAGCAAAGAATGAATCAAGATATGTTT
>JAADGR010000316.1 GCA_013152225.1 Calditrichota bacterium | reverse complement strand
CCGCAAAACATATAGTCGTTGGGCTGCTGCGTGTTGATATAGTGCTTGTAAACCGCCGGCGCAATGTCGGCCAGCAGCGGTTGAAAACCCCAGGATATGGGAAACTCGTGCTTTTTCTCAGGCTTCCAGTTTCCCTGCTGCAAGCTGTTCATAACCCACATAGAATCGCCGTCCGTCATGAGAAAAGAGATATAAATTTTATTCTTTTTTGCCGTAAGGTCTTTGCGCGGACTTTTTTTCTGCTTTGGTATGCTTGTGTCTTTTGGTTTAATCCCACCATGCACAGACAAGTTTTGCATGCCGGAGCAGATGGTATATAATCCCTTGCGAGAAGATCGCTCTACCGCCCAGTGCTCATGATCGCGGGTGTCGTGCCATCCCCACACACCGCCCGGCGTTTTCATCTGCGCGTAAATTTTATCCATAAGCCGATATTCCTTACGCTGGCGAACGGCTGCCGACAAATCCATGATGAATGCCTTGATCGCAGTTGTAAAATCACGATCGACGTAAGCACCACCGTAAGGATAATCGACGCAATAGTTGGCGATTACATGCTTGGAGCATCGGGGAAAAAGATTCTCGAACGCCCATTCATAAGCCGCGACACGTCCAGGCCAGCGGCCGCGCAAATCTTGTTTTAATTCCAGGCCGGACTTTTTGACCAGGGATTCCAAATCCGGCGTAATCACCATCCAGTTTTCCAGGCTTCCCCAAGTCTGGGCCACGTTCAGGCTGTGCAGCATATTCGGATCAAAGATGATATAGCCGTCTAACTCACCGGCAAAGCGCTTGATCAGGGATGTGAAATCAGGCTCTTCCTCCACCGGGATGTCATATCCATCTTGCTTATAAACAGCCAGCCAGTCCGCCGAGCGTGATCCCAGGTCTAACCAAATCCTCGGCTCTGTGCGATTGATGAGTCCCTGAAAAATGGTCAGAACCGGATGCAGCATCCAGATAGTCTTTGCATCGGCATCAGGAAAAGACGCCTTTAAACGGGATATGTTATAGCGAACAAGTTTTTTCGGCGCCTTAAATTTGGGGTAAATTTCATATTCCACAGGTATATTCAAAAAATCCGTTGGTTTCCCGGAATTACACCCGGAGAATTGAATCGGCAGAACAGAAAGTCCACCCACCAGGGCAGACGTTTTGATGAAATCGCGACGATTGACATGTTTGCTCATAATACTCTCCTTTAAAAGTTGATAACAGATCAGCCTGCAATTGGAACGTGCGTTTTGTAAAACAACTACATCTTTTTCGCCTTCCACTTTCCTCGCAGAAAGATCACCGTTACAATGATCGCTTGTACAAAAGTCGATATGACAATGGAAATCCAAACTCCACGTACGCCTACGGAGAAGAAATATGGAATGGCAAAAGCAAGAGGAACAGCAATTCCAAACAGCGATGCACCTGTAATAATCATGGTAATGACCGTTTCACCCGCACCGCTGAGCGCACGATTCAAAATGATGGCAACCGCGAGAAAAGGGTAAGAAAAAACAATGATTCTCTCGTAAATCGTGCCGTTCTGAATAACCCCGGCGGTTTTATTAAAGATTGCAAAAATGTGTGGTGCAAAAATATAAAACAAAACACCTGCAACAGTCATAATTGCAAAAAAATATGCTGCGGCCAGCCAACTGCTTTTGACCGCCCGATCCGGTTTATGAGCGCCGAGGTTCTGTCCCACCAGCGTAGCAGTCGCTGCGGCGAGGCCAAATCCGGGCATCATGACCAGCATATCGATACGAATGCCGATGCCATAAGCAGCCAGAGCAAAAGTACCAAAATGAGCAACAATGCCCATCATGATAATTCCCGAAGCGCTGCGCAATGTCATTTGCAGGGAACTGGGAATTCCGATTTTCAGGAGGCGCCGAATAATGCTTCCGTCCGGTTTTAACCGTTTCCATTTTAGAACAAGGTGGGTTTGTTTGTGAAAGAGGAGATATAATGCAAAAGTCATTCCGATAAGCCGGGCGAAACTCGTGGCCCACGCAGCCCCGGCAACTCCCCAGCGCGGAAAAAAACCAATGCCGAAAATAAGCAACGGATCCAATATAACATTGAGTATAACGGAAACAACGTTGATCCACATAGCGGTGGTCGCGTCCCCCACAGCCTGAAATATTGCTGCCGTTAAGAATTGCAACGCTAACGGGATTGAAGCAACGAAAATGATACGGAGGTAAACCGTACCAAGACGATGTACATTTGCCTCTACACCGAAAAGGCCAAGCAAATAAGGCGCCGACAAGACGCCGATGACCGTAATAAAAACACCGCCGATAATTGCCGAAATAATGGTTTGATTGGCGACATGGCTGGCGCTTTCATAATCATGAGCGCCATAATAGCGCGAAACCATTGCGCCGGTTGCAATGCTTAGCCCCAGAATGAGGGAAAAAGGAATCATCATAAAAACGCCAACAACGGAAACCGCCGCAATGGGTGACGGTCCGAGACGCCCGACAAATATCATGTCCACAATGTTAAACAGTGTTTGCAGGGCGTTTGTTGCCATCATGGGGCCAGCGAGATACCAGAGATTTTTTGATATGCTGCCGCTTGTCAGATCGCGATTGAGTTTTAATTGCAAAGAGTTTTGTGCCTTATTTTTTGGATTCAGAAATCAACATCAGGATATAGCCGTCCGGGTCGACGATCTCGGCATATCGACCGAAACTTTCGTCGCGGGGTTCAATCAGCACGCCAACACCTTTGGCAGTGAGTTCCTTCATCCTTTTGTCCACGTCATCGACGTTGAATCCCAGGGCGATTCCATACTTGACTTTCCTCTCATCTGTCGTTTCCGGACGCCAGGGGCGAATCGCCAGGATCGTTTCTCCGAGTTTGAAGGATTTCCACTCCGGTTTATTTTCAATCCGCTCCAGGCCAAGAATATCTTTGTAAAAATGATCCGATTCTTCAATGTCCGAAACATGAAGAATCATAATGTCGAGTTTTGCAAACATATTTTCCTCCTGTATTGCTAATTCAGTTCGGATATACTTGAAATGTAAAAAAAGTATTTAACCAAAACCGTCGAGTCTTGCCTGAGCCTCTGTTAATCTCCTCTTTAAACCAGCATTGTTTTTTACATTATTTGAGGTTCTTACATCAATCCTGATGAGTATCTCGTTTCTTGCAGGGTCGTTTTCTTTATCTGACAAATCAAATATAGAGGACTAGTCTCTATTTATTTTAAGGCTTTTAGAGGAAACTTTCAAGTTTTATCTTTTACTGGAATTTGAATCTTATTTTTATTATAATATCGTCTTTCAATTCCGGGTGGTAAAACAATAATGTATCAATTTTTAATACAGGAGAAAGAGAAATGAAAGGATCTATGCAACAACACACACGACGTGTGGTATTCGTTCTGTTTGTTTTGGCCTCGACTTTAATGGGCTTAAAAAGCTATGCCGGGCAGGAGGCAAAACCAAACACACTTTCAAAACAGGAAAAGCAGGAAGGCTGGCAACTCCTTTTTGATGGTGTGACTATGGATCAATGGAAAAGTGCGGATCGGGATGGGTTCCCGTACTTTGCCTGGGAGATTAAAAACGGCACATTGTCGCTCATTGATCGCAAAGCGAGGAAAAAGACAGGCCACGCAGATATTGTAACAAAGAAACAATACAGCAATTTTGATTTCAGACTGGAATTCAAGATAAATACGAATGATGCAAACAGCGGGATCAAGTACTTTGTCATTCCGGGAACAAACCTGGGACTGGAATATCAAATCTATGTCACGAACAAAAAAATCCACGGCCCACATGCCACGGCAGACCTTTACGATTTAATTGCAGCAAAGGGCCGGGTTATCAAGCCAAATGGCCAATGGAACGCAGCGCGCGTTGTCGTCAGGGGAAAACATGTTGAGCATTGGCTGAACGGCGTCAAGGTTGTGGAATATGAACGCGGGAGTAAAAAGTTCAGAGAACTGGTAGCAAAGAGCAAGTATAAACACATAAAGAATTTCGGCGAGTTTGCCCAAGGCCCCATATTGCTGCAGGATCATCCCGGCGGCATTTCGTTCAGAAACATTAAAATTCGCGTTCTCAAATAACAAAAAGCACATCTCACCACGATAAAGGCGCGTGAGGCTATCTGTACTCCGCCAGTTCCAGAACAACTCCATCCGGATCAGTAAAGTAAAGAAGGGTCTTTTGCCCGGCGTCGTGTTTAACTGCGGCGGCGGGAACAGTAACCGGCTCGCTGTATAGTTTCACACCGGCTTGTTTCAGTTTTGTTGCCAAAGCGTGAATATCATCGACGCGAAAAGCAATATGCCGCAAGCCGGTCGTGTTTGCGCGGGAATTTTCTTCAACTGAATTTCCGACAGGAGAATTGTATTGCAGCAGTTCTATCCTCGGCTCACCCGCCGGAGCAATGATATAGGCGACATCGGCCGAAACATTTTCCAGACCGACAATTTTATCGATCCAAGCGCCGTGCAAATGTGCTCTCCGGACGATTTCAAAGTCAAGAAGTTCAGTGTAGAATTTCACCGATCGGTCGAGATCGGAAACGACGATGTTAATGTGATCAATAGAACGGATCATTTTTCTGTTTCCTTCGACTTGTAATCCGAATAAAGATGATAAGCGCAATCCGGCCCGATGAGCCGCGCCGCATCCCGGTGCGGCAGCTTGATTTTTCGTTTCAATAAAAGCTGACGATAAAGATATTTTTTCCGCAGCAGTTCCGCTTGCTCTGTTTTCATGTAACAAACCTGCGTATTTTCAAGATTTCTTTTGATAAATATAAAAAGAGAAATCAAAAAAGCAACGAGCAAATTCGTCTTGCGGAGAGTATGCAAGTTATAGGTCTTTTCGATCTTTAGGAGTGCGGCGCCTTTATGCGCCGCGCATCGCATAAAGGCGATGCACTCCAAGTTTCCCCAATATTTCAAGTTTATCATTTTTTAAAATACATCGAAAAAATCGGGAGTTCTGATGAAAAAATTATTAACCCTTGGATTGCCCCTTATTCTCGCCGCAGCTTTTTTCAATTGTGGCGGTCATCAGTCTCTTCCCATTGAAAACTATTATGATTACGATCGCTCTCTTCCGCTGGA
>JAADGR010000067.1 GCA_013152225.1 Calditrichota bacterium | reverse complement strand
AGACATACTTGTTAAGGGGTTAGTTTGTAACAAGACTTTTATGGTCGTGTCATTGCGAGCGAAACGGAGTGGAGCGAAGCAATCTCATGCTTAACAAGCAGTTATGAGGTTGCTTCGTCGTTCGTTCCTCACTCCTCGCAATGACAAACATTTGTTACATTTTAATCCTTAACAAGTATAATTTCCTAGCAATGGTTCTAATCCTTCCAGGAACCATCTCAAAAAAAGCCCGATTGAAGAATCAACCGGGCTTTATTATTTTGGGGAGGCATTTAAATTCCAAACAACCATTGAAAAAATTGCTAATTTTGCTCCAGCACCAGTCCTGATGGAGCAGCAGGCGCTGTCATGTCCTGGTTATTCGTCCTCCCGATGTGAAGTACCCAATCTCCTGTAAACGGGGGATCGAGATTGACCGACGATCCGCCGTTCACCTGGAGTTTCGCACTATAAGTACCTTCGCGAGGGTTAAACCATTCCATTGGTACGGTTCCGGAAACGCTCGAAAGATCGACCGAAACACTTCCTCCATCCCTGGAGTATGCGATGTACTCCTGACCGGGAATCGCAATGCAATACCCGTTGTTCACCAACTCGTCGTGGGGTTCCATTTTCCACCATTCAGTGTTGTCCATAAAACTGAAAAGCCATTTTAACTCCTTTTGCTGCTGCGGGTTCGCATCCAAATCCCACCCACCTTTGTCGGGAGCAAAAGTGGAGAAAAAACCGGCTGTGAAAAAACCACCCGCCGTGACAATTTCCCATGCACCAATACGAATATCATCATCCGGATTATATCCGGCGTAACCATACTCACCATTCACAACCGGTTTATTAAAAGCGCGGTCACGCTGTATGTCTCTGTGCCAATACGGACTTTGTTCCATTACAAAACCGAGCCATTCTTCATCACCGAACTCGCGACTACTGGAGCGACCGGTTGGATGTAAACTAATCGGATGTTTGTAAGGATCAGCCCGATACACAAGTTCACCGTGATTTTTCCAGACCTCTGAACTCATGCCATAGTCTTCATAAACTTCATCATATTCTCCGCACAGGACCCAGAAAATATTGTATGCTGCATATCGTGCAACAAGATATTTCTCATATTTTTCAAATTGTTCGGTACTGAATTTTGCAAATTCCTGCGCCCAGGTAAATAACATAACCGGTACAACACCTTTGGACAACGCATAGTCGAAACGTTTGTCAACCCATTTAAAATAGCCCGGATTTAAATGGTCGTAATCTTTGCCACTCGATGTCAATTCAAATACAGGGCCGCCTTCATTTTTCCAAAACGAATCGCCGTTAATATAACTCACCAAAATGAATTGCACAGCATCATAACCTTGCGAAGCCCTTAAATCTATATAGGGTTTCCAGCGTGCTTCAAAGGGAATGACGGAGGTTGTCGCCCGCCAGGAGGTTTCTCCTTTCCACATCCACGGCGTTCCGTCATCATACATAAAAGTGTACGGATGATCCGGATTTTTATGAATGAATCCTTTGCTGTTAGAGGCAACGCATTCAAAGCTCCCTGAAGTATTCAATTCAGAGCGGGACGATGTGATTGTGTATTGCCACTGTCCGACTTCTGTGGGTGCCATTCGCACCCGCCAGATATTTCCTCCGTCCCAAAAACCGTCTATTTCAATGGTCTTCGTCGGTCCCTGAAATACGCCGTGCAATGTCACATCCTTATATTTATTTCCTGCAATATCAGGTGCTACAATGGGTAAATCAAAAATCTGGTATTTCCCCACAACGGTTGGAATTTCCGTTTTCGTTGTAAATTGAAATTGCAACGGACTTTGCAAATGGTTGCCTGATTTATCGGTTAACTCGGTTGACAGATTCACGGTATAAGTTGTAAGAGGATCGAGCAGCCCTTCCGGTTCATAATAAATAGAACTACCGGCAGATTTTAATTCTCCCGGAACATTGGGAGAAATACTAAATGCCGCTTTAGCGCTGTTAATATCTATTGATTCATTAAAAACTATAGCAATGTAAGGGTTCACCTCGGCATCTGAAGTACCATCTGCCGGGCTGAAATCTGCAATCTCCGGCGGCGTATTATCTTCAAACCGATAAAATTTAAAATTAGAATAAGTGATGAAACGCGGAACCTGAAAGCTCAAACCCTTGCAGCCGAGTGCCGAACCAATACGCAGACTGTGATTAGGGGGAGCATATTCTTCGCCAAAAGAACTGTAATCACAACGGACAATCAACTCTCCATCAATGTAATAAGACATAGCACCCTGTCCCCACTCCAGTTCGACGTGATACGTATGCTCCTTTTGCCAGTCAACAGGACCGTACTCAACTTCAAAGGCATGAGGATCGTCTTCATAACCACCATCATAAGCCGATACATTTAAACGGAACCGACCATGTTTCCATTTATAGACATCCCCTTCAACATAACCAAAAAGATGTACGGAGCACTTGTACGGATTATGCCATTGCTTTACGCCGCTGGGCATGGTTTGGCCATACCAAAGATTGCCATCGTCTCTGTCCCACATATTGAAAAGGGTATAGTGCATGTCTTCCTGTTCTTCGCCTGATCTGTTGTAACCAATGTTTTGGAAAACCTCGTTGCTTGCATAAAGTCCGACAACATCAAATTCGACCTTGCCGTAAGAGCATGTTGCAATATCGTATTGGATATAGTCTTCACGTGTTTGTGTTTTCCAGCCATTTTCCGTAAAAATGCCGCCGTGCACATTTCCAGATGCCGTGCCGTTGGTGAGCGGCTCATCAATTTCCAATGTGCCGGCTGAAAAGGCGAATTGAGGAAACAGAAGAATAATTGTGAGCCAGTGAAGCTTTTTCTTCGTTAAGGTTTTAACTAATGTTGCCATTTTGATCTCCAATCTTGAATACTCGATTAGGCCTGATTTACCGCAACTATTCGTAGTCCTGTATTCTTCAAACATCATGCCATGTGACAAAGATATTTATGTTCTGTGAGTTATTGTTTATTAGGGGATTAGGTTCCATTGAATTTGTCTTTCTCATTAATGGTCATGTCAGAACTGTTGCTTAAAAGCACATCTTTCCCCAAGTTGTTGAAATTAAGATAGTTGTAACTGTGGCCTAAAGGCATCAGTGGGGTAACAATTAATAAATTGGCAAAATCAGATGATTGAAAGGAGCACCAATCAAGTCATCTGATCAAAATAAAGTCCAAATCAGTGCCGGACGATGAATTCGCCTCTCTGATCCGAATGGGAAAATTCCAAAATGTCGGTAATCGAATTTCTAAAATGTTTTGGAGTACGGTTTTGTAGTTTGTTTGACTGTAAAGATCCTATTTTCGTGCCTGGCAATTCTTCGCTGTCCTCTAAAATACACCGATGTCCTTTTTGGGGGTTATGTGTCTTTTGATGGACAGAATTTTCAGAAAATTGATCTTCAATTAAGAGTTTAGGAGCAGGAATAAGAGTTTGATCTGTCGGTAATTATGCAAATGGACGGCGTCTCTTTTGCGCAGGTTTAGAGAAAATGGTATTGGCATGATTTTAGCAAATGAGAAAAAATTACAAGAACTATAGAGCATCATTGATGATTGACCATCCCAAAAACCCCCAAAACATGGAGTTGTTTTTGATATGAAAAGCCGGCGCGTCTTCAAATGGATTATCTTTTCTGTTTTAATTTTTTCTTTTATCCTCTCAGGTTCCTTAATAGCCAAGACGAGCGATATTCCTTCCTGGGCTAACAAGCAAATTCAATTACGCGAAACCATAAGACAATGTGTGGCGGAAACGCAGAAATGGCAAAATGATGATGGGTCCATTTATTCTTATTTGCCCACGTACAAGTGGGATGATGAAGTTGAGATTTTTTACGGATGGACAGTCTATTATTTATTAAGCGGAGATGAGAGTGTTTACCAGAGCGCACGCGGTGTAGCGTTGAAATATTTATCCCGTGCGGAAAATGATTTTGATCACGGCTATTATGCGACGCCGTTTTTTGATACCGAGCATACGCTTGAAGGGTTGAATATGTTAGGTGCTCTCGCATTCGCCAAACCTTCTGATTCTGAAATAATTTCCCGCCTGGAAGACCTCGTTGAGCATGTCGGCAATTGGGTACCTGGTTATGCCGAATGGTTCGATACAAACACAAAGCATTTAAAAAGTTTGCGCCCCGGAACAAGGGAAATCGACAGCGGATGCGATGCGGGTGTCGACTGGGTCTTTAATTTTGATTTTGCAAAGCTGGCTTTAGCAGCTTATTATGCCACCCAAAACCAACGATATCTGGACTGGGTTGGTGATTATTTAGACGGCTGGATTGCTTCGATGGAGAGAAATGAGAGGGAAAACGGTTATTATGTTTTGCCATCCGAAGTTGATCCCGTGACCGGTGCTCTGGGATCGTGCAGCGGCGTGTGGTACATGCCGGCTTTTCAGCCGGGATGGGGGTATCAGGAAAAGGGCAATAACGCAAATCGTGATGCCCGCGGCGCGTTTCTGGATTATTTCAAGATCACGAAAGATCGTAAATATCTGGAAGCGCTTAAAAAGCACCTGCGAACCCTGTTTGAAAATGGTTCGGGGAATATTCCTGCTTTGCTTTTTGACGGGGATTCCTGGATCGCCCAATCTGATAAAGTAACGGCAAGGATGTGCATTCAGGCGGATATTTTCGATCCTCAGGAAGATACGCAATTTGATCATCTCCTTGATAATTGGAATTATCGCCAGGAAGACTACCGCATGTGGGATTATCGTTACAACGGCGATGTTGGCGATATTCGCGCCATTCTTGATGAATCCGTGAGGGATGCAAACAGAACGTTATCCGAACTGCAAAGCTTGGAGGCATTGCCGAATCAGGCGGATGATTTTCCGAAAATCAGCGAAATCGCAGGATTATCTCTGACAGCCTTTGGTGGCGTTTTAGCAACCAGGGGTGAGATGCCCTGGACTGAGGCAAAATATTATAAAGCGGACGGTTCTTTGGGCCTTGAAGACGGCGTTGCCGCTCTCATCAAAAAAGGCGATGATTCCGTTAAAGTGGTTTTATTGAGCAATACAAATTCGCAGGACAAAATCGTTAAATTGCAGGCGAATTTTAT